>DATDAG010000276.1:0-2795 GCA_036525495.1 Anaerolineales bacterium | reverse complement strand
TCTTCGTAGGGCTCGCCTTTTTCGGCAGTGCGCGGCGCCTGGTTGCGAGACGTCGCAAAGTGCTGGTTCCCGCGTCCGCCGCGCCCGCCCTTGCAGATTGTCAATTGCTGACCATCCGACGTTAAATCGCCGATCAGTTCACCCGTGTCTGCATCGAACATAATCGTCCCAGGCGGGACGTAGATCACAAGGTCTTTGCCGTAACGCCCGGACATTTGCGAAGGTCCGCCCTTCACGCCTTCCTCTGCTTTGAACTTTTGATTCTGGCGAAACGACGAAAGTGTATTGAGCGTTGGCTTGACCTCAAAGATCACATCTCCGCCCTTACCGCCATCGCCGCCATCGGGTCCGCCGCGCGGTACATATTTTTCACGGCGAAAATGCACCATGCCATCGCCGCCTTTGCCTGAACGAACGTGAATTTCAACCTGGTCTGTGAACATAATGAGTGATTATATCGTTATAATCCTTATGGATATGAATTCCACATGAAGAAACTCCATCGCGCCTTTTTGGTTTTTTTTCTTCTATTTGCCTTGATCCTTTCGTTCACCACGGCTCATGCTCGGACCGATAACCTGCCGCCGCGCCAGGAACCTTTTTCCACGCCTACACTTCCTTCGCCTCCTTTTCCTGCAGATGTCATCAACGCTGTCAATACCCTGCGCCTCGCCAACGGGCTCAACGCCCTCGCTGTGCATCCTGTATTGATGCAGGTCGCTGCATTGCAGGCGAATGCGCTTGCCGCCTCCGAGGGAGCTGTGGGGCATCAACGCCCCTGCGGTATGACGTTGGGACAGCAACTGCTCTCGTTGGGTTATCCGCTTTGGGGTGATCTCTCGCTGGACGGTTATCGCTCCGAGAACTGGGTCGCGGCAATGACGATTGAACAAGTGATGCAATTCTGGCAGGGTGACGCGGAACACTTGAACACCATGCTCTCTCCAGACCGAAGTGACATCGGCGCGGCGGTGACAGTCAGCGACCAGATCTATGTGGTGCTTGAAACAGCATTGAAGACCCCATCCAATCAACATCAATCCACAGCCTACGATATCCTCACAGGCATCCCGATGACACAGACACTCTGCGCAGGATTTTCTTCAGGCGACATTTCAAACTATTCCGTCCCTGTGGTCATCAGCACTGCCCGTCCTGACGGAGATGTTATCCACGAAGTGCAATACGGGCAGACGCTTTGGACTTTGGCAGACAGGTATCATGTTTCAATTGAAGAGATCAAGCGTTTGAATGGACTTGTTGACGATACGGTGGTTCCCGGCTGGAAACTGCTCATCCAAAAATCAGCTACCCAACCCCCGCCTGTGACGGATACGCCGTTGGTCATTGTCACATCCACTGAAACAAAATTCCCAACGGCAATTCCTTTTCATACAAAGACACCCATCCTCACACCGACCCGTCCATTGGCTTCGCTCAGTGAGCAGATCAAAGGAAACAGCACTGTCGTTGCCGCGCTGTTAATTGCCTTTTCAGTTTTGCTGGCGGGAATCATTGGATTTGGGAGGAAGAAGGAATAGATATTATGAACTGGCACAAAACCATACTGGAAATCTCCACACAAGGCAAGGGACTGCATGACTTCACAGAGATTGTCCGCGCGCAATTGAAGGATTGGAACGTGCGTGAAGGGATGTGTTTCCTCTTCCTACAACATACCAGCGCGTCGCTGGTCGTGTCCGAAAACTGGGATCCAACTGCCCGAGCCGACCTGGAAACTTTTATGGAGCGTCTCGTTCCCGAAAATAATAATTGGTATACCCACAACCTCGAAGGCGCGGACGATGCCACTTCCCATATCCGTGCGATGATGACGGATACCAGTCTTGCGATCCCGATCGATGCGGGGAATTTGTCATTGGGTCAATGGCAGGGGATCTATGTTTTCGAGCATCGCGTCCGTCCGCATAGGCGCAGGGTATTGATGCGGGTATGGAGTGTGGAGTAGCGTTTATTTTCTGTTATCTGGTATCGTAAAACAAAATGTAGAGCCTTTACCCTGTCCTTCCGACTCCACCCAGATCTTCCCGTCGTGAGATTCGACGATGCGTTTCACCAACGCCAGTCCAATGCCAGTCCCTTCGATGGCAGGATGCAGTTTTTCGAACATACCAAATATTTTGTTGCGATATTGCTCTTCGACCCCCAAGCCGTTATCTTTTACATAAAATATAAATTGATTCGAATCCTTTCTAGTTCCGATCTCAACAACAGGATCGGTTTGATCGTCCATATACTTGATGGCGTTGTCGATCAGGTTTTCGAACACTTCGCGCAGACGGGTACGGTCGCCAAAGATAGATGGGAGATCGGAGACTATGTTCACGGTGGCATTTCTCGAGCGGATTCGGGCGTCCAAGCTTTCAAGGGCATCCTGAACCAATCGGACGGTATCAATTTCAATGGGCGGGTTTACGACGCGGCCGATCCTGGAAAGTTCAAGTAGGTCTGCCAGCAGGGTATCCATTTTATCAGCCGCACCTGCGATCCGTTCAATGTCTGATTTTATTTTGCCTGGACGGCTATTCCGAATATCTTGATCGAGTATTCCAAGGAAGCCCTTGATGGTGACAAGCGGACTTCGCAGATCATGCGAGACGGTATAAGTAAAACGCTCGAGTTCTGCGACCTGTTTTTGCAACTGCTCATTAAGCGCCTTGATCTCTTCCTCGCGTTGAAGAGACGAGAGCAGATTGTTTCGAAGTGTTGTACCGAAGTAGTTGATAAAAATGCTTATCAGACCATTGAGCAGGATGAAATTTCCAGCGACGGCG
>DATDAG010000275.1:0-10171 GCA_036525495.1 Anaerolineales bacterium | reverse complement strand
CCAGCCATGCGATGTGGTTTCCAGGACCACATGCGTCAGACCGGCTTCGACCATCCTCGCGAGATAACGCTGGACATCATGCGCGTCCGGTGTGGTGACATGGAAGCCAGTATCCAGCACCTCATCGCCGATCACCGCGTTGACGGTTGAGATCATGCCTGCTTTAATGTTCGCGGCGAGCAATATCTGGTAGATCAGGTTCGTTGTGGTGGTCTTGCCGTCAGTGCCGGTTACGCCGATCACTGTCAGCTTGCGAGCGGGCCATTCGTGGAACGCGCCAGCTATCCATGTCAGAGCCTGACGCGTGTTTTCGAGTCGGATATAGGGAACGGAGAATCCATCTATAGCCTTTTCCCCCACAACAGCCACCGCACCTTTCTCGATCGCTTTTTGAATATAGTCGTGACCATCTACAGTTCCGCCTGTCATCGCAACAAAGAGCTGACCGGGTTTTACGGCGCGGCTGTCGATGGATATGCCGTTGATGGGAATATCGGGGACATCCTTCATACAAAATGGAGTTGGGAGATCTGCAAAAATGTGTTGGAGTGATTTTGGGTTTGTCATTGTTAAACAAAAAAAGGGTTTTGGCAATTTTACCAAAACCCTTTCATCGGCCTTGAATTATTTCAGGCTGTGGCGCAGACCTTCGAGCTTGCCAGCGACGGAGCCATCGAGCACCTTATCGCCGATCTTGACAACCAAACCACCGAGGATGGATGGGTCAACCTTGAAGGCAACTTCCTTGGCGCTGAAACTCTTCTTGACGGTTTCCTGCTCGTCACCGGTGAGAGGCAGAGCACTGGTGACTTCAGCGGCATCACCTTTGAATTCACCTTCGACAACAACCACCTTGCCGGACTTTACGCCGGAGAAGAACTCATCAAGCAATGCGCGTTGTTTTTTCTCGTCCAATGCCTCACCGACCAGTTTGTTGGCGGCGGCAATCGCAAGGGACGCAACCTGACCGCGCAGGTCACCGAGGATTCGTGCACGCTCAAGTTCAGCTTCTGCAAGGGCAGCTTCGCGTGCCTTGGCGGCTTCGGCTTCGGCGGCGGCTTTCACATCCTTGCCAGCGGATTCGGCGCGTTCAGTCGCTTCACGGACAACCTTACTGGCTTCCGCTTGCGCGTCGGCAACGATCTTCGCCGCGTCTTTTTCGGCGTTGGCGCGGGCTTCCGCGGCGATACGGGCATCTTCCAAGCCCTGTGCGATTTTCTGTTTGCGAGTCTCCATCATGTTCAGCATGGGCTTGTACACCCAAGAGTTCAGCGTCAGGAAGACGATGGCAAACGCGATGATCTGCACAATGAGCAGACCGATATTAATTCCTAATGCTTCCATCTTTGCTCCTTTCCGATTACACGACTTTAAAGAGCATGAGGAACGCAATGACCAGACAGTAGATCGCGATCGCTTCGGAGAACGCGATACCGAGGATCATGTTGGTCAAAAGGTTTCCGTAGGTATCCGGGTTGCGAGCCATACCGGTAAGAGCACCCTGCACACTCAGACCAATTCCCACACCTGCACCTGCCGCGCCAATCATCGCCAGACCTGCGCCAACATAGCGCATCGCATCTAAAATATTTCCTTCCATGTTTCAAGCCTCCTTAGGTTTATCCTGTAATTTTTTATTGATTAGTGAGCTTCTGCGTGCTCTTCACCATGACCCTGGGTGGCTTGCGCCATAAAGACCATGGTCAACATACCAAAAACGAACGCCTGGATGACACCGACAAACAACTCGAACATCATGATCATCGCAGGCAGAATCGAGAACTTGCCGAGCAAGCCCGCAACAATCGCGACCAGCACGATCCCTGCGAACATGTTACCGAACAAACGAAAGGCAAACGAGAGTATCTTCGAGATTTCCGAGATCAACTCCAGCAAGCCAACCAGAAAGTCCATCGCGCCGAAGAAAGGCACCTTGAACATGCGCCTTGTAGCGAAGAACTTGCTCAAATACCCAAATCCCTGCGCTCGGAAACCCACCACCTGGATCATGACAACCGAGATCACTGCAAGGGAAAACGTAAAGTTCAAGTCAACAGAAATACCGCGCAGGAACGGGGCAAGGATGTACTCGCCTTTCTCGGCTGTGAACAAATACCAGTGACCGCCGATCAATTCCTTGGCGTGTCCTTCATGACCATGAGAAACATGATGCAAAACACCAATTGACTCAAAGCCGGGGATCAGTTTCAACAAGTTCGCGAACAACACATACACCATGATCGTTGCAAACCACGGGAAGATCATCTTTGCGTATTTCACCCCAGCCGAGCCTTCCGTCAGGTTATAGAGCATTTCCAGAATGGCTTCCATGAGGTTGCCGATGCCGCGCGGCACAAGGTCGGTCTGTGCACTGTTCTTCAACGAACGGTTGGTGAAGAAGGCGATCACGGCGAGCAAAACGAGCGTAATTGCCAGTGTCGGCAGTGTATTCACCAAATATAAAGGACCAGTCCCGAGGAAGTTCTCGAAAAGCGGTTCTTCAACCAATTTTTCCGGCGCAACCAGGATCTCAGGTGAAACGGGAGCGTAAATGCCTCCCAGAATAAAACCTGCGATCATGAGCGCTAGAACGACCCACCTGCGCCAGGGTCTGCGTGTTTCTTTTTCCAAAGTCCGCCTCCTATGACGAAGTATCAGTTTCTTGTTCGACTTTTTCTTTCAAGCGCGCCAGTGTTCTACGAGACACAGAAAGCATCACAAACACCGACACAGGAATTCCAGCAAACAACAAAGCCAGCGTAATAACCGGCTTTGTACCGAACATTTTGTCAAGCCACAACCCGCCAAACACCGAAGCCAGGATGATAATCAAAGTGACGCATCCAACCTGTCCGATCATTACGATCAATAGATTCGTCAGGATGCTTCTGCCTTTTTGTTCCGATTGTGTCATGTTGCACGATTATAACTGACAGGACAAGGGAATGTCAAACAATAATCCGGGCGGCTTCGCCATTTTCAGGAATAATCTCGCCGCTTCTTTTCGAAGCCCTTGCCTGCCTCTGAACTAGAACAGATTCAACGCGGCCGCATCAGACCAACTAAACCACGGGGCAAAAACCGTACCAATCAGGATCACGCCTACTACCAAAACGACCAATGCGATCGTATACGGGCGGGTCAATGGGATGGGAAGGTTCTCTTCATCCTCGTTTGGCATTCGGTAGAGATACACATACTTCAAGACATTCAAGTAGTAGTACACACCGATGATCGAGTTGATGATACCAACAACAACTAGCCACGTATAATCTGCCTGCACACCGGCGGCAAAGACAAATACCTTTGCCACAAACCCGCCGAACGGGGGCATCCCCGCCAGAGACAGGAAGGCGGCAAGCATCATTAGTCCCAGCAAAGGCGAACGGCGGCTAAGTCCGGCGTAATCCCGGATCTCATCCAACCCTGTCACCCGGCTAAACGCCATGACGATACCGAATGCAAGCAGGTTCGTGGCAATATACGCCGCCATGTAGAAGACCACACTCGCCGCGCCCAACTGCGACAACGCTACCACACCGATTAGCGTATAACCTGCGTGTGCAATCGAGGAATAAGCGAGCAGGCGTTTGATATTCGTCTGTTGAAGGGTCAACAGGTTACCCACCGTCATGGTAATGGCGGAGAGGATGGCAATTGCCGTTGTCCATGAGACTGCATATCCAGGGAATGCCACAAAGAACAAACGAACAAGCACCGCAAAGCCAGCCGCTTTCGAAGCCGTGGACAGAAACCCGGAGACCGGCGTCGGCGCGCCTTCGTATACATCCGGCGCCCAGAAATGGAACGGCACAAGCGATACTTTGAAGCCAAGTCCCACAAGGATCAATGCCAGCGTTCCAAAGGCAGTTAACAAAGGCAAACTGCCAGCCTTGAGCATGTCTGCCAACTGGTAGAGGTCAGTTGTCCCGGCAAAGCCAAAGACAAGGCTGAAACCATAAAGCATAATGGTCGACGCCAAAGCACCAAAGAGCAGGTATTTGAAACCGGCTTCGGTTGATTTGTCGTCCGCCAGCATGAACCCAGAAAGGATATAGAGTGGAATGGATGTGGTCTCTATCGCAAGGTAGAGCATGACCAGGTCGGCAGAAACAGCCATCAGGTCCATGCCGAGAAGCGAGGCGAGGAGCAGCAGATAAGCCTCCCCGCGGTGACCGATCTTTTCATTGTCCATGAAAAGCAGGGCTGTCACTACTCCAGCAAACATGAACAACATCTTGAAGAAGAAACCGAGCCAGTCAAAGCGGACCATGCCGCCCAGCGTCGTTGTCGGCGCGCCGGGTTGAGCAAAGAGGAAACTGATAACCATCGCAGCAAGCAGACCGCCGGCTGTAAGCCAGCCCACGTTGCGGCGCTTCTCTTCCTTCCAGAACGGTTCAACAACGAGGATGAAAATGCCGAGAACGAGGATCAGGATCTCGGGGAGGATGGAAGCGAACATCGTTGCGTTATACATTATGCACCTCCCAGCAGGCGGAGGATGTTCAATGCGCCAGCTTCAACCATCGGCACCATCAAGCCTGGGAACAATCCGAGACCGACCATCAAAAGACAAAGCGCGACGATGGCGATCTTATCGAGAACAGTAATATCGCCAACATGCCCTTCGAGTTTTTCAGGCAACTCGCTGAAGAACACTTTACGGATGTTCATCATTATGTAAGCCGCTGTGATGACAATGGAAATGCTGGCGATCACCGCCACCAGCCACTGCGTTTCCCACACACCCATGAAGATCGGGAATTCAGCTACAAAACCAGAGAAGCCGGGCATACCCATCGAAACCAGACCGCCAATGATAAAGCCGACCCCGGCGAATGGCATGATCTTCATCATGCCGCCCAGTTCGGGGATCATGCGAGTGTGCGATCGGTCGTAGATCATGCCGGTGATGGCAAAGAAGAGAGCCGTCATTACACCGTGCGAGAACATCTGCACGCCTGCACCGGTGAGACCGTTCTGATTGAGGGTCGAGAGACCAAGCATGACGAGTCCCATATGCGAAACAGACGAGAAGCCAATCATGTATTTCAGATCCGTTTGAACGAAGGCGATGTAAGCACCATAGACTACAGCAATTGCGGCAAACGCCATGATCAGCCAAGACCAGTGCCGCGCTCCATCAGGCAGGAGCATGATGCCCACGCGTAACGCTGCAAAAGCGCCGAGTTTCATCAACACACCCGCATGGAACATGGAAACCGCAGTCGGCGCGGCAACGTGTCCATCCGGCGACCAGTTATGGAAGGGCCAGATGCCGCCCAGCACAGCAAAGCCAAAGAAGACAGGCAGGAACCAGAGATTTTGAAATGCCTGCGAAAAACCTGCTTGTTCCATAACTAGCATGTCAAAGGAGAGAATGCCTGTATTTTTATACTGCATCCAATACATGACGAGCGCACCGACCAATGAAACCACCGAACCGATGAACAGGTAGAGGGTCAGTTTCATGGCGGCGTATTCGCGCGTCACCACCCAGCCCCAAATGGCGATGAGCAGGTACATCGGGAAGACCGCGATCTCGTAGAAGAAAAACAGCATGAATAAGTCGAGTGAGACAAACACGCCGAAAACACCGCCCGCCAACAGGAACAGGAAGGCAAAGAACTCGCGCGGGCGATCCTGGATGCCTGCCTTGACGTGCGGGTCTTCATCGCCCCACGAGATAAGCACGCCAGTAAACATGACCACGCCTGTCAGCAAAACGAGCGGGGTGCTCATACCGTCCACGCCGAAGTGCAAACTGATGCCAAGCGCGGGAAGCCAGTTATATTTTTCAATGAATTGATAGCCCGCCGCCGCCTGATCGTAGGAGAAGTACACCCAGATCGAAAGGATCAGGGCGAACGTCGCCGATGCGAGCGCGACCACGCGGGTTTCGTTTCTCCGATGCGCTGGCATCATCAATATGATCAATGCCGCGACGATCGGTGTAAACGTGATGACGCTAAGTACAGGAAAATTCATCAGCCACCTCTTAGAAAAGCATGACCACGGCTTTGTTGATCACGTCCAGTATCCACGCGGGATACAGACCGATCCACAAGATCAACGCCATGAGCGGGACCATCACAATGATCTCGCGCGTGTTGATCTCGGTCAACTTGTGTTCGCCGTGCGCCCAATGTTCGTTCAGGGGCCCATGCAATACTTTCTTGATTCCCTTCAAAATATACGCGCCTGTGAAAAGCAAACCCAACATCGCCACAGCGGTGTAGATTGCCATTACAGGCACGGAATTGACACCAACACCGAACGAGCCTCTTACCACAAGGAACTCGGAAATAAAGCCGTTAAGTCCGGGCAGTCCGAGCGATGCCATGCTGGTAAAGATCAGGATGCCGCCATAAACCGGGACAAGTGGGAACAATCCGCCGAACTCTTCAAGGTTTCGTGTGTGAGTCCTTTCGTAGATGACGCCGACCAGGAAGAACATGCCAGCCGCCGACAAACCGTGATTGAACATCTGGAGGATGGCTCCGTTCAAGGCGATCCTTGCGTCATCTGTCCCAACGGCGAAGGCTGCCGCGGCAATACCGAGCACTACAAACCCCATATGGTTGACCGACGAATACGCGACCAGCCGTTTGAAGTCCGTTTGGGCGTACGATGCGAACGCGCCAAAGACGATCGCGGCAACAGCAAGGAATGCCAGCGCGCCTGCAAAGGCTTTTGCCTGCTCAGGGTAAAGAGGAAGGATCAAGCGCAGGAAACCGTACGCGCCGAGTTTGAGAAGAACGCCCGCCAGGATCATCGAGCCAGCGGTCGGAGCCTCGGTGTGCGCATCAGGGAGCCATGTGTGGAAGGGCCAAAGCGGAACTTTGACCGCAAAGGCAATGACGAATGCCCAGAAGGCAATGGTTTTGAATGTGCTAGCAGGGACGCCGCCAATCGCCGCTGTATAGGTTGCCCATTGTTCCGTGATAACCTGCAAATCGTAGGTCTTGAACAGAACACCGAGCAATTGGACTGCAAGTAAAAGCCCAAGCGAACCGCCCATGGTGTAGATCATGAATTTGAGCGAGGCATAGTTGCGGTTGGCGCTCCCCCACTGGTTGATGAGGAAGTACATCGGGACGAGACCAATCTCCCAGAACACGAAGAAGACCAGCAGGTCGATGGACATGAAGACGCCGAGCATGCCTGTCTCAAGGAAGAGGAACAGCATCATATATGCTTTTGTGCGGTCCGTGATGCTGAACGAGGCAAGGATGGCAAGCGGTGTGAGCAATGTGGTCAGCAGAACCATCGAGAGCGAGAGTCCGTCCACGCCGAGGTGGAGGGATGAACCAATCGCGGTGTACCACGGATAGATCTCTTCGAACTGGTAGCCTGGTTGAATTGTGCGGAAGTTGAACCACGCATACAGCGACAAAGCAAAGGGAACGAGGCTCGCTCCCAAGGCAAACCATCTGTGAAGGTTTGCTTCATCCTTTGGCAGAAAAAATATCACAAGCGCCGCGATGGCGGGAAAGAACAGGATTGTTGAAAGAAGATGAGTAGCGATGAAATCCATCATTTACTCCTTATGCCAGCACGAAGAACAGCACTGCACCGATGGCGATAAAGACCACCAGGGCAAGCATAAGATATTGCTGGATACGACCCGTTTGAATGGCACGTAATTTGCCACCAAACCAATATGTGACTTCCGCCGAACCGTCACCGAAGAAGCGGTTGATGACTGGCAGATCAAATTTGTCACGAATGAGCGAACCAATGCCGCCTGTTGAAGGACCAAAGATGTGCAGGATGCCGTCTATCACGCCCTGGTCCATGAACTTGTAGACGATGTTCTCAGCGAACCAGTAGGCGGGTTTGACGAACAGGAAGTCATAGGCTTCATCAAAGTAATATTTGTTCTTGAGAAGAGGGATCTGAAGTTTATCTTCGCTGACAGACTTGACGTTGCGATAGACAAGATATCCAAGTCCAAGTCCACCGAGAGCAACGACGAGGGACGTCAGCAAGGGAACCCAACTGAATTCGGGAGCCTTGGGGACTTCCGCCAGTGTGTGACCGACGAAATCGTGGAACCAATTCTTGTGGAAGAGAGGTCCGAGGACAGGGAAATGTTCGGGGATGCCGACCCAGCCAAAGGTCACAGCAAAGAACGAGAGGATGACGAGCGGAGTCGTCATCGTCCAGGGAGTCTCATGCGCGTGCTTTGCCTCTTCAGTACGGGCGTCCCCTAAAAAGGTAAGCGTGATCTGGCGCATGGTGTAGAAGGCGGTCAGGAAGGCGGCGACGGCAAGGGTGATGAAAACAGCCCAATGCTCGTGCGCGAACGCATCCGCAAGGATCTCATCCTTCGACCAGAAGCCAGCCGTGATGAGTGGAAAGCCAGAGAGGGCAAAACCGCCGATGAGGAACGTCCAGAACGTGATGGGCATTTTGTTCTTCAAGCCGCCCATGTTGTACATATCCTGCGGATCGACATCGTGGTTACGCGTGTGCAGGACGCCGTGCTCCATGCCGTGAATGACCGAGCCAGAGCCGAGGAAGAGCAGTGCCTTAAAGAAGGCGTGCGTAACCAAATGGAAGGCGGCGGCGACATATGCGCCGATGCCGAGCGCGGCGATCATGAAGCCAAGCTGCGAGATCGTGGAATATGCCAGCACGCGCTTGATGTCGTTCTGCGCTACGGCGATGGTCGCCGCGAATAGCGCCGTGAACGCGCCTATAAATGCCACAATCGCCATGGTGGTCGGGAGACCGTGTCCGTGCATATCCGCTGTGAGAAGTGGGAACATGCGGATGACCGCGTACACACCCGCGGAAACCATCGTCGCGGCATGGATCATGGCGCTAACGGGAGTGGGACCTTCCATCGCATCAGGGAGCCACACGTGCAGGGGCCACTGCGCCGATTTGCCGACCGTACCGATGAAGAGCAATAGGGCAATAAAGCCAGAGACCGTCATGCCGAAGAAAGTGGTGTGCTCGGCGAGCATATGAAGCGTTTCTTCAGTGAAGATCTCACGGAAAGTCAATGTGCCCGTTACGCTATAGAGATATGAAATACCCAATAGCATGAACACATCGCCGATGCGGGTGGTCATGAAGGCTTTTACCGCCGCATTGTGGGCGGAGGGTTTGCCGTACCAGAAGCCGATCAGGAGGTATGAGCACAAACCCATGATCTCCCAACCGACGAACATCGTCAGCAGGTTATCGGAGACCACGAGCACATACATGCCAAATGCGAACAAGGCAAGGAAGGCAAAGAAGCGCGAGTACATCGGCTCAACCGAGGGCACAACGTGTTTATGACCATCATGCTCAATTGTCGCGCCGTGAGGCGGAAGACCCTTGTGATCGTGATCACCTTCGGGCTGACCGTAGTTGTGGTATCCAACACTGTAAAGGAAGATCATGAAGATCGTAATGGATACAAAGAACAGCACCATCGCGCCAAGCGGATCGACCAACACGCCGATCTTGAACCATCCCGCGCCTGTCGGCAGCCAGTTGACGGCGGATGTAAAAGGATGTTCCGCGAAGTGCTCCTCACCGACCGCACGGAAGAACACGACCATGCTTCCCACAAACGAGAGGATCGCCGCGCCCACGCCAACCGTGTGACTGAGCGTCTTGCTCCTGTTCGTGAACAACACGATCAAAAAGAACGCCAACACGGGAGGCAATGGAATTAACCAGATCAAAGTTTCAGTCGTCATAAATTCCCTACCACTTCATCATGTTAATATCATCTGCAATCACCGTATTGCGACGACGATATACAGAGATTACCAACGCCAACCCCACAGCTACCTCCGCCGCGGCTACTGCGAAAACGATAATTGCGAACACCTGCCCCGCCATCATGCGTACATCACCGTAGCGCCAGAACGCAGCGAGGTTAATATTCACAGAGTTCAACATCAATTCGATGCCAAGCAGAATGGCAACCGCATTACGCCTTGAAAGCACGCCAAACAAGCCTATGCTGAAAAGCGCCGCGGCAAAAATCAGATACCAGGAAAGTGGAACCATCTTTTTCGCCTCCTATTTCCGATTGTACGCGACGTAGACCGCGCCCACCAACGCCGCCACTAACAGGACGGACGCAACTTCGAACGGCAAGACGTATGCGTTCGGCGAGACAAGCACGTTACCCAACTCTGAGATCGCGTCAAAACTGACGGGG
>DATDAG010000274.1:0-5841 GCA_036525495.1 Anaerolineales bacterium | reverse complement strand
AATTCATCAACGCCGAAAGATTCGCCTGCGCTTTGGGAAGCGACACGGACATATGCTGTTTTGATTTAAAGAGACTTCTGGGCGAACGGATGCTCATCAATGCCTGGTGTTCCCTTAGCCGAGAAATTTCCTCATAACTCCATTGCGGGTATGATGAAATCAACACATCAACAATTCCCATAGAAAGAGGTTCGTTTTGCAATGCCAAGATCAATTGATGGGCCCCACTACTGACGATATACATATCGTCCGTTTTAATAAGATGAAAATCCTGTTTCCATTTTCTAGAGGCATCATCAAGCATTTTCTCAACATCGAAAGTTGGTAGTGCAGAAAAAGGAAGGAAATATATGTACTCAGACATAGTCACTCTAAAACTAGACAACTAATTGACTGGCTGCGCTTCTAATCCTGCATATCCACGATCTCGCCGCCGTGTTGGATGGCGGTTGCCACCATGCCGTCCTGCGCCACGTTCGCAGGAATCTTGCCTTTCGCATTCGTCACCACGCAACGCACGCTCACGTCCGCGCCAAACTCGTCCTTGATCAACTTTTGGATCGCTTCGATCTGGTCGGGCTTGTCGATCTTCGAAACCAGCACGTCACTCGCCAAACCCAAGATCAACGTCTTGCCTTGCATATCGATCATCTTGACCGAATTCATCAACGCCGAAAGATTCGCCTGCGCTTTGGGAAGCGCCGCAGACATTTGCTTCCACGCCTTCAGGACATCTCCCGCGCTGACAGCGGATTTTTCTTGTGGATGTGGAGCCGCTTCGGACTCAGCCTGAGGCTGAGTCTCCGTTCTGGGAGTTGAAACAGGCTTCGGCTTCGGTTGACTCGGCGTCCCCTGTGGGGATGATACGGCTCCTAGCTGCGATTCCGCTGGAGCGTCCAACACTTCTGCTAAAGCAAGTTCCAAACTCAAAGACGGCTGCCAGCCACCGCGCAAATCCACAGCGGCATTGTTGAAAGCTTTCATCATACGCAGAACATCGCTCGTAGAAAAGGACTTGGCATGCGCCTGCATCTGCTTCTTGACATCTGCTGTGGCTTCGACCTGATTCGCGTTGCCCATTTGAATGAGCATGAGACCGCGCAGATACTCAACGATCTGACGCGCCAGCGAACGCGGATCAGCGCCTGCATCGAGCGCCTTGTGGATGGTCTCAAGCCCATGCGCAGGATCGTGATCCATGATGGACGTGAGGGTATCGAGCACGGTTTGACTCGTGGCGGTGCCGAGCACGGTTTGTGCAAGGGCGAGCGTGATCTTATCGCCCGTGGACGAAAGTTGATCGAGCAAAGAGATCGCATCGCGCATCCCGCCCGCAGATTGACGGGCGATCTGGATGAGGGCATCATCATCTGCCTGAAGGTTCTCGGCTTGGGTAATCATCTTGAGGTTGGTGACGATCTCCCCCACTGGCACACGTCTGAACTCATGACGCTGACAACGCGATAAAACCGTTGCAGGGATCTTGTGAATTTCAGTGGTAGCTAAAACGAAGATGGCATGTGGAGGCGGCTCTTCGAGCGTTTTGAGCAACGCATTGAACGCCGCCGTCGAAAGCATGTGGACTTCATCGATGATATAGATCTTGTACTTGCCCTGCGAAGGCGAGAAGTTGATCTTGTCACGCAAATCACGAACATCGTCAACGGATGTGTTGGATGCCGCATCGATTTCGATAAGGTCCATAAAGCGATTTTCGTTGACCGCTTTGCAGAGGTCACATTCGTTACAAGGTCGCTTGGTGGGATCAGGGTTCGTACAATTGACCGCCTTTGCCAAAAGACGCGCCATCGTGGTCTTCCCCGTCCCGCGTGGACCCGCGAACAGATACGCATGACCGACACGATCAGCCTTGATCGCATTCGTCAATGTGGTCACGATGTGGCTTTGCCCCATCACCTCGTCCCATTCTTTCGGTCGGTATTTTCGATAGAGAGCTTGAGTCATTTTTATATACACTCGGTGGTTGAGTAGGGCGAGTGGTTTTCTCACCCGTATCGAAACCACCAATAACCATCAATAATAAAATTACAAGTGTTCATCAAATATCTGGTTTCGACACCGCACCTGTGGTCGGTGCAGGTGTACGCTCTTCGCAACGAACGCTCAGGGCTACTCAACCAGCGGAGTATTTTTTATGGCACCGTATACACAGCACGGACATTTCCACTTGGATCGAGCAATTGAGCCTCTTCACCCGATTGCCAGACAGGCTCAGTGAGACCCCAGTATAAATCAATGACCGTGTTTGTCCCTGCAATGGTATGGATCTGTACCGCACCGCCAGAGTTAAGCGTCAAGTTTGGAAAGGTGAACACATGACGGTTCGCATCCTGCAATTTCCAACTTGCAAGACTTAACGACTCTGTCCCTGCATTGCGAACGATCACCCACTCAGCATTCGCCGTCCCTGCACCGACGACACTCACGATCTCCACTGGGATGTCAATGTTCGGGTCGAACGAAGCGGCGGGCGCTCCACCTTGGGGGTTGGATGGAAGCGCAGGCTGAACCGCAGACAAACTCGATGCACGATAATTCTGATGATACCAGTACAGGATTCCGCCTATCACGCAGGCTGAGACAACTACGTTCAAGAGCAGGTAAAGGATGAGTCTGCGGCGGTCCATGTTCCTCGAATCATAGCACAGAATATCCTCTATTGAAATTAAAAAGTCCTGCATCCACAACTGAATACAGGACACCAACATCAAATAATGCTACGGAAGTTTCGTCACCACAAAATCATCGAAAGATACATTTGTGCCGTCAACATCCTCGCCGCTCCATGCCAGCAATCCGACATATCCTGATGAGTATGTGGTGTCATTCACTGAATCGACCTCCTGACCGTCAACATACAAGGTCAGGGTTCCATCGCTTCCACAGTCTACGCCAATGCGATACGAAGCCGCGCCCGATGTGATCGCGTCGGATGTCCCCCACTCTCCACCATTTGTGAGAAGTACATCGTCCACCAAAGTATACCTGCCGATGGCATATTCTCCCACACCTGTAATGGCAAAATAATATGATGTGTCGGTCACTTGCATATTACAAATGATCCCAAACGCCCCTGTTGAGTCTGTGGAATTATTGTAGGCAGTCACCTCGACATGAACGTTTTCATATTCTTCATCGTTGGGCGTGCTCCACACGAACCAGAAATCCTTGTAAACGAACATGTTCAAGGATTTATCTAAATATTCAACCGAGCTGTCAGCGTCTGTGCCTGTTCCCCAGTTTGCGTCACTGCCTGAAAAATCATCTTCGAGGAGGGCACCGCCCCCAAGCACACTGCATGCCACTGAAGCAAGAACCAGAACTGCAACTGCAAAAAAAAACTTCGACAGATTGTTCTTCATTTTGCATACTCCTTTAAAATTTTGGACAGATTATATCCGCAATCAAAAAAAAAACAACCAGACAACCGGGGGAGTTTCTGGACTCACCTGCTCATGGACAGTGCAACCCAATCGCCCATCTGCCTGCGCTCGTTCATTCGCAGACCGTGAGCCTGCCCCGCCTCAATGACACTTTGTTCCTGTTCGAGCAGGATCCCACTCAATACGATCATGCCGCCCTCTTCGATCAACTTTGCCATCCCCGCCTCGAACAAACGGACAATGACGGGCGCAAGTATGTTTGCCACTACGAGCGGCGCTTTTTTGAGTTCGAACCTTCCATCCAGGATCTCCTGCACCGAGCCAACCTCCAATATCAACTCAGCCCCCACTCCATTCGTATCTGCGTTCTCGCGTGAGTTGACAATGGATTCGGGGTCAATATCCACGCCCAAGGCTTTGTCAGCGCCGAGTTTAAGCGCGGCAATGGAGAGAATGCCAGAGCCGCAACCAATGTCGATGACTGTAATGTCATTCTGAGCGACCGAAGGGAGCGAAGAATCCCCACTATGACCAAGAGACTCTTCGCTTTCGCTCACATCGTCCCGATGTTTTTTGGGAGAGTGACATGAATCAAAACACTTTTCCATCAACTCCAAACACAACTGCGTCGTGGGATGTGTCCCTGTGCCAAATGCCATGCCGGGGTCTATCTTTATGGCTACGCGGTTTGGGTCAGGCGACTCCATCCACGCAGGCAGGATGAGGAGTCTCTTCCCGATGAGGATCGGTTTGTAGTACTGCTTCCAGGCTTCCATCCAGTTTTGATCCGCTATTTGTTTGTAGGCAGGAGCAGGCAGCGGTTTGATCATCCCCAAATAAAAAAGTGACTCTTCTAGTTTTTGACGTGTCTCCTCCAATTGATCGTTCACTTCCAAATACGCGCGCACGGTTATCGGTCCCGCTGGGGTGCCGGCATCCTCTGCGTCGTTATATTTCACGCCCTGCTCGGTCATCACCCCGTTGGGAGCAAAACGAGCGAATACATCTGAGACCGATTCAGCAAGTTCACCGTCCACTGTAAGAGAAACTTCAAGCCAGTTCATGAGTCAATTCCTGAGATAGTTTAGTCATCATTTTTTCGATCAACGCTTGTTCGGTTGGGATGAGTCTGGGCAATTGATCCAATGGATAGAATTCTACTCTGGACACTTCAAGGTTTGGCGTGAACACACCATCAACGATCTTGCACAAATAGATCAGGCTGATGTGATGGAATTCCAATGCGCTGTCTGCGTATAAGAGCCGCTCCACCTGCACTTTGTACCCCGTTTCCTCCAACAACTCCCGTTTTATCCCAACTTCAGGATCCTCCCCATATTCCAATCCGCCGGCAGGCAATCCCCATGGAAATGCTTTGCGATAGGTGTGTTTGCATAACAAGATTCGATTATCCTCGTCAAAAACGAACGCGGCGACCGCCACACGAAATCGCGGACGAATAAACCTCGATATAAGAGCCTGAAGCCATATCGGAAACGCCCCCCAGACTTTCACAAGGATTTTCATCATCATATTCTACGGCTCGAACCGATAGAATTTAACTTGTGCTTTTTCAATGGTCACCAAGCCTGCCTGAATATGCGGTTCGATGGTTTCAAGGAATTTTTCCAACTTATCTGTTATATCCACAATTTCGACAACGATGGGCATATCTTCTGAAAGTGTGTCAAAGCGGAAGGTGTGTATCTGCCGTGTGTTCGCGCCAAATCCCATCATGCCGCGCAGTACGGTTGCGCCAGCCAATTCGTGTTCACGCGCTTTGAGAACGATCCATTCGTAGAGCGGTTTGCCTTCGTGCTTGTCCGCTTCGCCGATGAAGATGCGGAGCAGTGAACCTTCGTGCGGGAGTTGCATGATTACCTCCAGATCCAATACGCGGACGCCCGCCCGAGCCAGACGAGCGCCAACCCCAATATAACATTCGCACCGATATTTGCCAAAGCGTTGAAGGGTTCGCCATCTCGCAAAAGATTAATCGTGTCGTTGCCAAAAGAGGAGAAGGTCGTAAAACCGCCAAGGATGCCAATGAAAATAAACGATCGCGTTTCGGGAGTGAATGTGCCGCGAGTCTCAACAAGTTGAGATAAGAACCCGATGACGAAACAACCGATGAGATTGACGGTCAACGTGCCGTAGGGAAAGTCCAGGCTTTTGCTGATGGATTGTGTCCATGTGCCGAGCAAATAGCGGGAAACAGATCCCAGGGCACCGCCGATGGCAACGTATAAAACGGAATAAAGTGAAGGCATGGGAAATTTTATTAAGAGGATTCAATTATAGTTCACACGGATGAGAATTGCGTTTTTTCAAAAAGCTGAAAATGTAATGAAAGGAGCGATTTCAGCTCTGCCTTGTGGGTGGTGGAAGTCTGCTCAAGGCAATCATGGATGGCAGTTTTGAAGGCAGCAAAATCCGG
>DATDAG010000273.1:0-2179 GCA_036525495.1 Anaerolineales bacterium | reverse complement strand
CTTGCCTGATGGATATGTGCTGAATGACCCGACGTTGGATGTATTGGAAAAGGTGGCAATCTCGCATGCTGAATGCGGTGCGGACATTGTTGCTCCGAGCGGCATGATTGATGGTATGGTCGCGTCCATTCGCGAAGGATTGGATTTTGCGGGTTATGAGAACCTGCCGATCATGTCTTATTCGGTGAAATATGCTTCGTCGTTCTATGGACCGTTCCGTGATGCGGCGGAAGGCGCGCCGAAATTTGGTGATCGCAAGTCGCATCAGATGGATCCTGCCAATGTGCGTGAAGCGATGCGCGAAGCTGCGTTGGATGTGGAAGAAGGCGCGGACATGTTGATGGTGAAGCCTGCGTTGGCATATCTCGATGTGATCCGCGTAGTGAAGGATGCGTTTCCAGAATTGCCGATGGCAGCATACAACGTCAGCGGGGAATATTCGATGATCAAAGCTGCCGCACAAAATGGCTGGATCGATGAAGCGAAGGTGACTTTGGAAACGTTGACCGCGATGAAACGCGCAGGCGCTGACTTGATCATTACCTATCATGCCGTGGATGCGGCGAAGTGGTTGAAATAATTACAAGGAGAAATTCATGACTTTAGAGACTCTTTCCCCGCGTGCCGCCTCTGAGCGGCAGTATCAAAACAACCGCATGATCCACGCGGATTTCGACATGGCTCCCTTTACCATCGCCTGGGAAGTGACACGTGCCTGTGCGTACGCGTGCGTGCATTGTCGTGCCGATGCCATGCATCAACGTGATCCGCGTGAATTGAATACAGATGAAGCCAAAGCGTTGGTCGAACGGCTTGCCGCGTTCGGCAATAATCCCATTTTGATCTTCACAGGCGGCGACCCAATGATGCGCCCTGATCTGTTTGAGTTGATCGCGTATGCCAACGAACGCGGACTGCGCTGCTCACTTACCCCAACTGCAACTGCGCTTCCGACAAAGGAACGTCTCGAAAAAGCGCGTGACGCGGGTATCAAACGCGTGGCGTTATCGCTTGATGCACCGCGCTCTGAAATCCACGATGATTTCCGCAAAGTCAAAGGCTCATGGCAACGCACAATGGATACGCTCCATCGCGCTCACGATGTCGGCTTGAGTGTGCAGGTCAATACGACAGTTGCCAAACACAACATTGATATTCTGCATGAGATGGTTCCGTTCATTCAGGAAGTTGGCGCAGTTCAATGGTCGGTGTTCTTCCTTGTCCCCACGGGACGTGCCATGCGTGAGCAAATGATCTCTGCTGAACAGCACGAAAAAGTTTTCAACTGGCTATATGACCTCTCGCAAAATGCGCCCTTCGATATCAAATCCACTGCCGCACCGATGTATCGCCGTGTGGCGATCGAACGCAAACGCGCCGAGAACACAGGCGTACCTGTTACCTTCCAGAGCGCAGGCTTCCAATATGCCGATGGGCTTCATCGCCCAACCAAGGGCGTGAATGATGGTAACGGTTTTCTCTTCATCTCGCACATTGGCGAAATTCAGCCGAGCGGATTCCTTCCCGTCACTGCGGGCATGGTACGCGAGAACGATATTGTGGATGTCTATCGCAACTCGCCAATTTTCAAAGACCTGCGCAACCCCGATAAATACAAAGGCGTGTGTGGAACCTGCGAATACCGCGATGTTTGCGGTGGTCAACGCGGACGCGCGTATGGCGTAACGGGTGATTATCTTGAGAGCGATCCAGCATGTGTGTTGGTAAGTGGAAATTAACAAGAGGAGATTCAAATGACGATTGCACAACCTACTATATCAACAACTGATACCGCATCATCCTTCCTTCGTGCCTGTTATCGCCAACCAAACGATGTCACTCCTGTATGGTTCATGCGCCAGGCAGGACGTTACATGGCGGAGTATCGCGCCATCCGTGAAAAATATTCGCTGATCGAAATTTGCCATCACCCTGAGATCGCTGCCGAAGTGACACTTCAACCTGTCCATGCGCTTGGTGTGGATGCAGCGATCCTCTTCGCCGACATTTTGCTCCCCGCCATTCCGCTCGGCGTTGGCTTGGAGTTTGTCAAAGGTGAAGGCCCTGTCTTGCAGAACCCTGTTCGTACGATGGATGATGTAAAGAATCTTCATCCTGTGGATGCTGAATCCGATCTGGGCTATGTTATGGACGCGATCCGCATCTTACGTGGACAATT
>DATDAG010000272.1:0-2238 GCA_036525495.1 Anaerolineales bacterium | reverse complement strand
TTTCTTAATGCGCTTGACAGTCGCTTGAGAAAAAGTTATTCTAAACATGGGACGTCTCCTTTAGCTTGGGTTGCTAGCCTTTTGCTTGAGGATAAGACGTCCCTCTCTTTTTTCAAAGTCCAATTTTCCAAATCTTTTTCTCAAGATCTATAGTACTACAGTAAGGCATGGAATCAAAAGTGGTGGTCGTTTAAGAAAAAGACGACCACCACTTTGGGCTTGCAGTTCACTCACAGTGAATCTTTTATATTACGATGCTCACCAGCCTCTTATTCGCCACGATCACTTTCTTCGGTTCTTTTCCTTCCAGATATTTCTGGACAGTTTCAGAAGCCAGCGCCGCGGACTTGATCTCATCCTCATTCGCCTCCGCCGGGACCGTAATGCGGTCCCGCACTTTGCCGTTGATCTGCACCGGCAGTTCGATCTCGTCCTCTTTTGCGGCGGCTTCGTCCACCTGGGGCCACATCTGCTGATGGATCGAATATGACCTGCCTAGATGATTCGTCCACAATTCTTCGGCGATATGCGGCGCGACAGGAGCCAGCATCTTCAAGTAAATCTCCTGTGCTTCATCCCATTCAGGAGAACCCACCGCACCTGCTTCGCGTGCTTTATACATATCATTCATCAATTCCATCAATGCGGAAATGATGGTGTTGAACTCAAAGTTCTCGAAATCATGCGTCACTTTGCGCAGGGTTTGGTGGACGTGTCGGCGCAGATTCTTTTTTGTTTCGGCCGAGGCAGTTGCCGGCTGAAGAGGATCCGTAAATATCGTCCACACACGCCTGATCCAGCGAGCCGATCCTTCAATGCCCTGCGAGTCCCAGGGTGCGCCCATCTCCCAACGCGCAAAGAACATCAAATATGCACGCACGGTATCTGCACCATAATGTTTCACCAGCACATCAGGCGCCACAACATTGCCTTTGCTCTTGGACATCTTGATGTTATCTTCTGCCAGTACCATGCCCTGATTGCGCAATTGGATCATCGGCTCGCCGCCTTCAGTGATGCCCAGATCGCGCAACGCCTTGTGAAAGAAACGAGTGTATAACAGATGCATGGTGGCATGTTCGATTCCGCCCGTGTATGTATCGACCGGCATCCAATAGTTGTATTCGGCATCATCGAACGGACCCTTGTCATAATGCGGCGACAGATAGCGCAAGTGATACCACGACGAACACATGAACGTATCCATCGTATCGGTTTCGCGCGTGGCTGGTTCGCCGCAGACAGGGCAGGTTGTGTGCTTCCATGTCGGGTGCAGTTTCAATGGGCTTTCACCTGTCGGCTTCCATTCCACATCTTCGGGTAGCAACACAGGCAATTGATCTTCGGGCACGGGATTCCATCCATGTACATTGCAATGGATCATCGGGATCGGCGCGCCCCAATAACGCTGACGCGAGATCAACCAATCGCGATACCGATAGTTTACTGACTCTTTGCCGATGCCTTTTTCCTCCAGCCAGTCAATGACCGCAGCGATGCCTGGATTCTTGCGTCCCTTTTCCGTGTTGACTTTCGTGCCGTTGAAATGATCCGAATTGACCATGACACCCGCGCCGATATATGCGGACTCTAAAACAGCCGCCTCGTCCTGACCTTCGGGCCTTATCACCTCGACAATGGGCAGTTCATACTTTTTGGCAAATGCGACGTCGCGTTCATCATGCGCAGGGACAGCCATGATCGCGCCCGTGCCATACGACATCAGGACGTAGTCCGCGATCCAGATCGGGATGCGCGCCTGATTGACAGGGTTGATTGCGTAAGCGCCAGTGAACACGCCTGTCTTTTCCTTATCGACGGCTTCGCGTTCGATATCCGATTGACGCGCGGCTTGTGCCTTATACTCTTCGATGGCTGCCTTATTCTCGGGTGTGGTAATCTCATCCACCAACGGATGCTCGGGTGAAAAGACCATGAAGGTCGCGCCCCACAGCGTGTCGGGTCGGGTGGTGAAAATCTCAATATCGTGGTTGCCAGTTTCAGTTTTAAAGACAGCAGACGCGCCTTCACTGCGATTGATCCAATTGGTCTGCAAGGTCTTGACGCGTTCGGGCCAGTCGATGCCGTCGAAGTTCAGCAGTTCATCAGCATACTGCGTGGTCTTGAAAAACCATTGATCCAGGTCTTTCTTAATAACAGGCGTTCCGCATCTTTCGCAATGACGGTCTTCGCCCCAGACCTGTTCACGCGCCAATGTCGTGTTGCAGTTCGGGCACC
>DATDAG010000271.1:0-6265 GCA_036525495.1 Anaerolineales bacterium | reverse complement strand
GAGGGCGCGCTGTATCAGGAATTTCTGCGGCTCAAGTCCACGCTGGAGGCGGAGGGAATTTTTGACCCTGATCGAAAACGTCCCATCCCGGAATTACCGAAACGCATCGGCATCGTCACGTCGGCGACCGGTGCGGCGTTGCGCGACATGCTCAATACATTGCGTCGCCGTTTACCGCTTGTGGAAGTCATCCTTGCCCCTTCGCCTGTACAGGGAGTAGAAGCGCCTCCTGCACTTGTCAAATCCATCCAAACTCTAATACTCCAGTCCCCGGATGTGATCCTCCTCGCACGCGGCGGCGGTTCCATCGAAGATCTATGGGCGTTCAATGATGAACGTGTTGTGCGTGCAGTCGCCGCGTCGGATGTGCCTGTGATTTCAGGCATCGGTCACGAAACGGATTTCACCCTGTGTGATTTTGCCGCCGATCTGCGCGCGCCGACTCCCACTGCCGCGGCGGAGCTTGCCACGCCGATTACTGTCCAAGACTTGGCGGGGACAGTTTCCAACCTCCGGTCTCTGCTTATCACGAATACATTTAGCATCATTGATACGAAGCGGTCTGCGCTTGTATCCCTCGTTTCCCAATTCCGATATTTATCTCCTGCGCGTCGCATCCAATCTGAAACCCAGCGCGTGGACGAGTTGGTACGTCGCATGCTTTCATCTTTGATTCACCGAATTAAGTTACAATCCGCACATGTCAAAGGGATGATGAGACGACTCGGAGCATTGAGTCCGCTGGCGGTGCTGGCGCGTGGATATGCCGTTTTAACAAGCAAGGAAGACGGTAAAGTCATCTCTAGTGTAAAGCAGGCAAACAGCGGAGAAGAAATTCAAGTACGCGTTTCTGACGGTCAATTTAATGCCGAGATCGTAAATCACAAATCGTAAATCGTTTGAGGTCCTTATGCCAAAAGCATCATCCAAAAAAGAAAAACCCGTTGAAGATCTAACCTACGAAGAAGCCCTGGCTGAACTCGAAGAGATCGTCTCTGCATTGGAAGATGAACAGGGTCATCTCGAAGATGCGATAAAGTTATTCGAGCGGGGGCAGGCTTTGGCGTCGCGGTGCGGCGTGCTTCTCGAAGCGGCTGAACTCAAAGTGAGGCAGGTGGTCGGTGAGGAGGCGGTGGATTTCGAGGAAGAGTCCGAATGAATCTGGGAGTATTGTTCCAAAACAAGGCATTGATCGCAGGACTCGTTGCCTGGTTGCTGGCACAGATCATAAAGATCCCATTGGATTATTTACGCACGCGTAGGTGGAATTGGGCATTGCTCCTCACAACGGGCGGCATGCCAAGTTCACATTCGTCATTGATGACAGCGACGGTCTTTGGTATTGGCTTGTATCATGGTTTTGACAGCCCGGTATTTGCGTTGGGCGTGGCGATCACAATGATCGTTGTCTACGACGCGGCGGGCGTACGCAGGCAGGCAGGCATCCATGCGCAACGCATCAACGTGCTGTTTGAGGAACTCCTGCACGGGCATATCTTTCGTGAAAAAGATCTTCGTGAGGTTTTGGGCCACACTCCATTGGAGGTTATCGGGGGCATTTTACTGGGACTCGTTGTCGCAACCTCCCAATGGCTGGTTTGGAAATAAATATTCAAAGGAGAAAAAATGGACGAACTTGTAACCCTTGTAATGAAGAAAACAGGCTTGCCGAAGGAAACATCCCAGCTTGCCGTAAAGACGGTCTTGGATTACCTTAAGAAAAAACTTCCGCCTGCGGTGGGCAAGACCATCGATGGCTTCCTGAGCGGCAAAGGCGATGTGGCAAACGCGGCAAACCTGCTCGGCGGTTTGCTGAATTCCACAAAAAAGAAGAAGTAAAAGAAGATAGGACTTTGCAAAGCGACCTCTTGGATAAGGAGGTCGTCTTGTTTCATGGAACTATTGCGACTGGGCTTGCGTTGATACGTCAAAGAAGGAGCATTTATGACGAAGCGATTCATTTTCTTTGCGTTCATCATTGTTTTGATTACTGCCTGTAACAAGGCGAGATCTGTGGAAAGTTTCATGCCAACAGAGACACCAATCCTTTCGATACTCACCGGCACCCCCTTACCGTTATTCCCGACCTTCACTCCGACGCCTTCTTTACCCCTGCCAGAGTTATCTGAATTTCCGTCCCGCGCTGAATTGAATGAAGCTCTTCCCAGAGAAAATTTGATCCTCGCGAGGCATCTATACGGTGACCCGGTGGGGCATATGCAAGGTGATGAGTTTTGTTACGATGTCGGTATCTACGATGATGATACTTACATCGTCATATCGTGTCTTCCAGACCTCGCCTATCCCGCTCCGTACGGAAGGCTGGATGAAAACCAGTCAAAATACCTTCTACGCTGGATGGAAAAATTCCAGAGCTTTGATGAACCGTCGATTCATGGTCTGCTTACATTCAAAGGGCTTGGTGAAACCGTCCCTGATTTTGCAGACAAAGTATCCATGCAAGCCATGATCGGCGAGATCGAATGGGCGGCGCATAAGTACGTTCACAGGGGCGGTATACCACCGGCTATATTTCATGCACGCGAGGTGTTGTCACATCGGCTCAATAAGTGGCTGGATGATTCAAGTATGCTGAATTTCAAAGCAGTAGACTTCCCCGATTCATGCCTCGGCGCTCCCAAACCGGACGAAGTTTGTGAACAGGTCCCCGAGCAGGGGTTCCGTATTCAATTCGTGGTGGATGGCTTGCTGTACGGATATCACACTGACCCATTCGGCTACAACATCCGCCTATTCGGCGGACCGCGGATCGCTCCCACACAGGGATCGCCAGGCTAACTGCGAACCAGTCTCCTTCCGACGGCTCCGATCAGCACTTTTATTTCCGGGACTTTGAGAATCGCGACACCCGCAAAATAGATGACTCCTCCCAGCGCGACGCCTCCCAAAGCGACGAGCCAGCGGTTCATTCCGCCCGTAGCCTGAATCCACAACGATAGACCGATCCCCATCCCCATCCCCGCCAGCCCCACCCGCCACGCGCCATCCGCAATGGATTTGCCCTCGATGCCTTTCAATCGTTTCCGCATGAACATGAACAGCGCAATCGCTTCGAGCGCGGTGGCAAGCGAATTTGCCAATGCCAGCCCTCCGAGCGGAAGCCACCCGATCTGGGCGAAGTACCTGGAGAAAACGATGCTGAAAATCACATTGAGCCCCATCGCGATTGTTCCAATGATGACGGGAGTCTTCGTGTCCTGCTGGGCGTAAAAGGCGCGGGTGAGGACTTCCATGATCGAGTGACCGACGAGTCCTGCCGCGTACCAAAGCAAAGCCCAAGCCACGAGTTGGACGTCATGCTCGTCAAATTCTCCGCGTTGGTAAAGGAAGGAAATCAATGGTTCGCGCAGAACCATCAGACCGATACTGGCAGGTAACGCCATAAGCAATATCCCGCGCAACGAAGCCGCGAGCGATGCGCGCATTTCATCCAGTTTGCCCAGAGCGTGTTGTGCAGAGAAGGTTGGCATGGCGGCGATGGCAATGGATTGCGCGATGGCGGCTTGCGCCATGAGCATGAGAGAGAATCCATAGGTGAGGCTGGCGACACTGCCCTCGTCCATGCGGGAGGCGAGGTTCGTGTTCACCCAAAAATTGAGTTGTACAACCGCCACGCCCAGAAGACGCGGTCCCATCAGGAAGATGACCTGCCTTGTATTTGGGTTGTGAAGTTCAAGGGAGAATGTGTAAGCCCCTCTTTGTTTGAGCAAAGACGGGATTTGAATCAGCAAATAGAACACCGCACCGATCACAACTCCCCATGCGAGTCCATAAACTCCCATCGATGGAGCAAGGAAGATCGCACCGAAAATGATCCCCAGTTGATACATGGCAGGAGTCAGCGCGGGGACGAGAAAGACCTGATGCGCGTTGAGAATACCTACGATCAACCCGCCGAGTCCGAACAGAACCGCAGAGATCAATTGAATGCGGAGAAGTGAGACTGTGAGCGCCAATATTTGTGGTTCGGCAGAAAAGCCTGGAGCAAGAGCGTAGCGGACAACCTGCGGGGCAAAAAAAGCGATCAACGCCGCGAGCAGGCTGAGGGTCAGCGTGACCGCATTGGCAAGTGCGGAAGCGAGTCTCCATGCGGAGTCTTTTTCAGCCTTCGCAAGGAGTCCAGTGAAGGTTGGGATGAAAGCGGAACCAAGCGCCCCGCCTGCCACCAGCAGGAAGAGTGTTTCGCTGACGCGGTTTGCGGCATAGAAAGAATCCAGTTCGAGAGACGCGCCGAATACATTGGCGATGATGATTCCGCGTGCCAGCCCCGCAAGTTGACCGAAGACGATGGCGAACATCACAGTTCCTGCGGCGCGTGCGATCTGGCGGTTGGCGGTTACGTTGGAATTGGTCACGGGGGAGGATTATAATCTTGAAATCCCGTTATTGAATTCAAGGATAACCATGAAAACAATTGCCCGCTTTATCGTTCTATTGCTTGTTGCAAGCTTCATCATCTCCGCTTGCGGCGATATTACACCGACCACAACACCCGATGTGGACATTACCCAAACACCAGCCGCGGAATATACCCCGATAGATTTACAGGCTGGTTATGGCTTGCGCGGACCGTGGTTCGAGATGTATATAACGAATCCCGATAGCCCGCTTTCGCCGCAAGGGACGGGCGGTATTGACGCTCCGTTGGTCGAGTCCATTGACGGCGCACGCTTGAGTATTGACGTTGCCGCGTACAGCATCAGCCTGAACAGCGTCCGCAACGCGTTGATCCGTGCGCACGATAGAGGTGTGACCGTCCGCGTGGTGATGGAATCAACCAATATGGACCGGTCCGATGTACAGCGCATGCTTGAAGCGGGGATACCCATCAGAGGTGATGATCGCGCCGGATTGATGCACGATAAATTCATGGTCATTGACCGTTCTGATGTGTGGCTCGGTTCGATGAACTTCACTGATTCGGGGACTTATGAAGACAATAACAACATGATCCACATTCGCTCGACAAAGATCGCCGAGAATTATTCAGTCGAGTTCAATGAAATGTTCGAGTTGGGACGGTTCGGTCCGGACGTTGGATTGGAAACGCCAAATCCCAGCATTATGCTCGACGGCACGCGCGTGGAAACCTACTTCTCCCCGGACGATCATGTACTTACTGCCATCTATAACCTGCTAAGCGAAGCGGATGAAAGCATTTACTTCCTTGCGTTTTCGTTCACGTCGAATGAATTGGGCGGAATTGTCCGCGAGCAGGCGGAAGCAGGATTGGATATCAAAGGTGTGATGGACAGGGAACAGGTCGCCTCAAATACCGGCACCGAGTATGATCCATTCCGACAGGCGGGATTGGACGTCCGCATTGACGGGATAGATGGGCAGATGCACCATAAGGTCTTCATTGTGGATGGGAAGATCGTTGTGCTTGGTTCCTATAATTTTTCGAAAGCGGCTGAAGAAAGAAACGATGAAAATATCCTCATCATTTATAACGAGAAGATCGCTGAGTTTTTTATTCAGGAATTTGAACGAGTCTATGGAAATGCAAATGAATAAGGGGAAAGACTGCCCGAAATAAGATGAATGGGTGAGGCGGTAATTTATCCGGGCAGGGTATTCATGCGCTCAACTTCCTTTTGAGCGCCAAGTTTGGCGAAGATCTCGCGCGCTTCATGCCACATCTTTCTCCCTTGTTCGCTCCTGCCTGATTTGAATTTGTAGTGTGCCCATTCGCGAAGAGTATGTGCATGCTCCAGATCGATTTCTGCCTCGATAAATATTTCAGCACTCTTGCTGAAGCAGGTTTCGGCGTCATACTCGCCCGTTTGATGTGTTTCCCAATCTGAAAAGCGGACCACATCGTCTGTTCTGTCGCAGATTTTTCCCAATGTACGCCAGGTCATCCCGATATATTCGGGCGTCTGGTCCTCCTCCCCAAGGACAAGCGCCTGCCTGGCGGAGTAGAAGGCTTCATCGTATTTCCCCAATCCGATCAACGCTTCTGCCCGGTGATTGAACGTCAGGGGCATGCACCAGGAGCCGTTGATGCCAGCAATTTGAATTGCTAGTTTAAGATCTGCTTCGGCTGCTTCATAATTCCCCAAGGCGACCAGTTCACTGCCGCGGTTGGTGAGGAAGACGATCTCGCCATCCTTGTAGCCTGTCTCGCGGGCAATGGTCAGGGCTCTATCGTATCTATTCAATGCGGTTTCGTAATCCCCGCGCCCATCTGCCACAACACCAAGATTGCTCAATAAGTCCATGCCCTCCTGGCGGTTGCCAA
>DATDAG010000270.1:0-7709 GCA_036525495.1 Anaerolineales bacterium | reverse complement strand
CCAGGCTTCCGTAAATATCCGTATTGAGTTGGATCAACCATCCCTTTCAATGGAACCGCTTGCAGGCCTAGTTGCTGTGCATCTTGCAGGGAACGACATCGCTTCCGCATCGTTTTTTGCAGAACAGATTTTGGAATTCCTTGACAAGGGTTCTAATTTGGAAGGGGTGGAGGAACCTCTCCGGGTTTACCACACATGTTACCTGTATCTCGAAAAGAAAAAAGACCCGCGCTCCCTGCACGTTATACAACAGGCGAAAAAAGCGCTGGAAGAGCAGGTCTCGAAGTTCAGCGCGGAATCTGATCGTAAGCGTTATATCGAAAATATCCCCTGGCGGCGCGCGATCTGGGAAGCCGAAGTCGTGCAGTCGGAGAGGACGTCCGTTTAAGGAGCCAATCCTGTTGCAGGGTCACCCACATTCCACTTGAATTTTATCTTCTTGACGTCATCGTCATCTGAGTATTTTAGCTTTACGTCATCAGGATCATTGGCGCTTTTCTGTGAAACTTCGATCACATTTCCACCTGCATCCTTCACGAAGAGCCTCTTCCCGGCAGGAAGTTTTTTCAACTTGACCGTGTATTCGACATTTGCATCTGCTTTTGATGCTTTATCGCGAACACCGAAATTGTTGAACCAGGTGATCGTCATTGTGGATGAACCGTCATTGTACTGGGTTGGTTCAGGGATGCTTCCCTTGAAATAGGCTTCGTATGCATCGCCCACGTCAATGTCCAGTTCCGAATCGTAACCGGAAATGTTCTCCTTGTTCGCCTTAACCTTGTTGTTTGCCATCTCTTCCTCCTTTGGATGATTGGTTATATTATTATAGTCCCAATTTGTATATATGGATTACATCATTTTCAACAAACCCTTCGGTGTCCTTTCGCAATTCACCGACGAAGGCACCGGACACCCAACCCTGAAGCAATACATTGATGTACCTGATGTTTATGCCGCCGGGCGGCTGGATCGGGACAGCGAGGGCTTGCTACTGCTTACGGATGATGGCGGACTCATCAAACGACTGACCGATCCAAAGCATCATATCGAAAAGACCTATTGGGTGATGGTGGAAGGCGACCCAACGCTAGGCAGGCTGACTCAACTTGAGCGCGGGGTCCAGCTCAAAGGGTATAGGACACTTCCTGCAAAAGCCCGCCTCATCCCTGACCCAAAACTGCCTCAACGACCCAAGCCTGTCACTCCGCACGGACCGACCGCATGGCTTGAGATTAAACTGCGCGAAGGCAAGAAACGCCAGATAAGGCATATGACCGCGGCGGTGGGACTGCCCACATTGCGCCTCGTCCGTGTTGCCATTGGGCAGGTCAACTTGGGCGATCTTCGATCAGGTGCATGGCGGGACTTAACACAAAATGAGATCGAAATGATGAAACGCTAAAACCTTTATAATCATATTATGAATCGGTGTTTCGTTTCCGTGATCGTGGTGATGATGTTTATCGCTTCCTTTGCCTTGTTACAGCCATCCACTTCCCATGCAGATACGCTTCATGCTCCTCGTCCCGCAGGTTCCGCCTTCGATTTGGTCAACGCGGTCAACGCATTACGAGCCTCGAGTGGACTTCCCGCTTACAGCATTAATTCAATCTTGATGTTTACCGCGCAAAACCAGGCGGATTTCATGGCGGCAACCGGGACAGTTACACATTCTGGTCCCGGCGGTATCTCACTGACCGACAGACTGCTCGCGGCGGGATACCTGCTTGCCGGCGATTTGTCACTTGGGGTTTTCGCGCAGAGAATATTACCTCCGGCAGTGAAAACATGTCTGCTGAAGCCGCAGTTAACCAGTGGACAGGGGATGTGCCTCACTTGAACACGATGCTCTCGCCAAACCTGACGGAGATCGGCGCAGGTGTTGCGATTCAAAACGGCAGGGTATATTACGTGATTGACGTTGCGAATCCACGACCAGCGGAGCGCCCCAGGCGACGACACCTATCCTCGGAGACGGATCAGCTGTCCCTCCGCACGAAGCGTCCGTGTCTGTTGTAGTCATCAGCACACCGAATGCAGATGGAGATGTCATGCACGATGTGCTTGCCGGTCAGACCCTGTGGCAGATCGCCGTTTCTTATGATGTCAAAATTGAGGACATCAAACGATTGAATAATTTGATCGACGATAATATTTTTCCAGGCGAAAGGCTGTTGATCAAAGAAGAGTAGGGGGGCGTGACTGCGACATCGGCTGTAACAGCGGCTCCCACGGCTACGATATCTCCAACACAGATTTCTTCCCCCACTGCAATCATGAGTGATGTAACTGATATATCTGTCCCGACAGCCGTCCCCGATCGTGCTTCCCCTGATAATTCGACGATTATGGGAGTGGCTCTGGGTATGATCGCTCTTGCGCTCCTGGGCGGCGGTGTGTTCACCTGGCTTGGAAATTCAAAGGGAACGTAGGTTGTAGTATAAAAACTCACCCTGACTAATTAGCGCGGGTGAGTTTTTCGATTACACGGTTTTTTTACGGCAACCTGTATCTAAGTATCCGATTGTTTCCCGCATCCGTTACCCAGATGAAACCTAGTTGGTCCACTGCGACCCCAGCCGCGAGACCGATCTCTTCAAGACCGCTGCCGAAGTCGCCCCATGTGCGCACGAATTGGCCCTCCGGTGAGAACTCAAGGATACGATACCCCTCAGGGTCTGTGATAAAGACATGCTCGTCTGGTCCAACTGCGATAAAGGGTTTGTTATCGAGCGACTGACCAAACCATGCATTGACGTCCCATTGCAGGGCAGGGAAGTAGAAAGTGCCATCCTCGGACGGGACAAAAGACTGTACGCGCTGGTTCCAGGTGTCGGTCACATAGACCGTGCCGCCTGGGGCGACTGCAACGCCGACCGGCTCATCGAACTGACCGGGATCGAAGCCAGCGGTGCCAAATTCTGTGACGTAATTCCCATCTTTGTCGAAGATCACGATACGTTTATTGCCTGTGTCCGCTACAAGCACATTGCCGTTGCTGTCCACTGCTATCCCGCGCGGACCCCAGAACGAACTTGCAGATTCGGAAACGCCAGGCAGCGGCTGGCCATATTGCCCCCAGGTATCGAGCGGAGTCCCATCTTCTGTAAACTTTTGAACACGATGGTTCCAGGTGTCGGTCACATAGACTGAGCCATCAGGTCCTACCGCGATGCCCCACGGTTCATTGAATGTGCCGATCGGCGCGTCGCCAGCAAAAACATCCGCAAACGAACCCCACTGGTGGAGCAGGCTTCCATCGGACGCTATGTGAAGGATGCGGTGGTTGCGCGAATCGGCAACGTAAAAGTCTGCGCTGAGCCCTCGTGCAATGGCGCGCGGCGCGTTCAGCCCGAGTGGATAGCGCTCACTGCCGAAGACCTGATCCGCAGCAAGCAGGATCGTCGCTCCTTCATATGGATCTTGTACGAGTGTTGTATCGGATGGCCCCACACCGTAGTTCCAGATCTTTGAAGCAACATCCTTACGGACGAAGAGTTTCATCTGGTCCGCGGGAGACCATGTGGTCAGGGTCATGGACGAACTGCCCACTGCCTGCGCGTACTTTGTGTAGTCGCGATCGAGCCAGATATCGAAGATGCCCTGGCGTATATTCGGGTTTGTAATCGCATTCAATACGCGTTCTTTGTTGAGATTGAAGTAATCCTGGTTGGGCCACCACATGCGGATGTAATTGAATTCGTAAAACTCGTTACCAAGGGCGGGGTAGATCTTGTCGAAGTTTTTTTGGTCAACGATCACGGCGACCGATTCCCGTAAGGAACGGGTCGGGCTGTCGAAGGAGCGCAAGGTGGTGAAATCGCGCAGATACCATACAAAGGGCCATGAGACGCCGGTGTCTGGCGCGCTGGCATCGTAGGCGACGATGGCGCTTAGTCCACCTGCAGTGCGTTCAGAAATCTCCTCCACCTGCGCCATTACTTCCTTTATCCCTGTTGCACCGTGTGCATAGACAAGATATTCCGTCGCGTCATCGAAGAATATATAGCTCGCACGGAAGGCAGTGCGCCCGGTTTGAACAGCGAGTAGGGCGAAAGCCGTCAGTGCCGCAAAACCGATAAAGGCGCCAGTGCGCGGCAACCGTGAAAGGTATATCATCCCGACAATACTCGCGATCAAAGTAGCCACGGCGCCGGCAAAGCGCAGTAGTTCGGGAGTAACGCTCGATTCGACCTGTGGTATCGAAAAGAGACTCATCAATGACGCGCCGTTGATGACACTTGAAAACAACGTGACGATCACAAGAATAAACAGCGATACAATGCCAAGGCTGGCAAGGTCATTCTTCATCAGATAAGCGAGCAGGGCGCCCGATAAAAGCACGGTTGCCAATGGGAACAGGAATGCAGACGTTGCCTGTAATTGGGCTAGTTCTGAACCCTGGAAGGGCGGGGTTGCGCCATACAACGATTGGACAGCCTTGAATGCCCCAAGCACAAAAACCGCCAGCACGAACAGCGATAAGGGTGTCTGCCACCAGGGAATATCAGCATTCAGCTTTTCCACTGTTCTTTCGACGATCTGTCCGATGCCCCATCCTGTAAGCAGGACCATGGGCCACGCCATATGATACGTCAGCCAGGGCATCCGTTCGCCGGCAACTGTAAAAGCGATTATGCTTGTTATGACCCAAAAGACAAGCAGGCTGAAGAACGTCCCAAAATTAGACTCACTGGATTCAACAGGATCTGCCGGCTCATTCCTGGTTTCTGTTTTCTCTATCCCCTCCGGCACGCTCAGGACGGCGGAGACATCTGGTTTCCGTCCGAAGTATTTATTCAATCCCAGAACGATCGCAACCATGCTTCCAATGGCGGTCAGAAATTCATAGATGGGTATTTGTATCAGTACGTAGTAGTATTCCGGCTGGCTTCCACGTTCCACGCCTTGTTGCACGAGCCAGTAGCCAAGTGAACCAAGCAAGCCGGTGAAGAAGCCTGGCGCATTCGTAAACATCGTCGTATACAAAAGCGTGAACGGAACCCAAAACACGGCAGCGTATTTCCACCAATCGCGGCTCCAGAGCAATCCCACTAAAACCGATACGGCAAAAAAGACGGCAACGAATATGCCGATGATGGTCATGCCCCTTGTATCGAGTGCCGCAACAGACGCGGCATCTGTTGGGATGACGACATTGAGGCTTGATTCCAGCCACTCGAGCGGGAAGGGGATCGCCATTGGCAGAACGAAGGTCATCAACAGGATAACGATGTCGAAGGATCGTTCCTTGAGCAAGTTTGCCCATCCATATCCAATGATAAGGACGATTACTGCGCCGATGAGAAGAATGAACGCGGCGCCGAATAGGATCGTTGAAACCGAGGCAGTTACCGGGGCGGAGGGAAGCGCTATTCCGGTGGTGGGGTCTGCCGGGGCGGCAGTCTCCGTGCTGCTTAATGTCGAGCCATGCCGGTTGACATATCCAAACCCGGCGCCAACGCCGGCAAGCAACACGACAACCGCCAGTATGATGATGAAAACATTGTACAGATTATATTTGTCCTGCCACTTCTGGCTGGTCACGCGGACAATGAAATATATGCCTAAAAATATCAATATTTGGGCAGTGTAGATGAACGCAGTTTCCTTTGATGTAAAGTGAAGGACTGTCGCCGCGGTAATAAGGTAAAGGTATTTCTTTTCACCGTTATCGAGGTATCGCAAAACTGCATACAATAGCAAGATGCCTGATAACCCAACGAACGCTTCATTGCGGACATAGCGCCCATAATATAGCATGTACGGCGAAATAACCATCAGAAAACCGGCAATGATCGCGCCCCATTTGCCGAGGTAGCGTCGCCAGGGCCAGACCATCCAAACGGTGGTGATGCTGAACAGCACGGCAGGAATGCGAGCTGTGAAATCTGAAACGCCGAACAGGAAATAACTCAAGGCAATCGCGTGGAACTGGAACGGGCCGTGCATCATGGGAGTATGTTGATAGCCTTGTCCACGATACAGCAACCATGAGAAATAGGTGTGAAGACTTTCATCGTGGCTCATCACGCGCGTCTCTAGATCGAAGAAGCGCGTGATGAGCGCGAGAATGATGATTCCCGCAAATAAAGCTATTTCATTTGTGATTGCCGGTAGGGCAGGGTAGATGGGCCGTTCAAGCCAATTGTTGGATGTTTTTTCCATTTATCTTCTCATAACGTGTAGTTTATTGACAGGTGACTATACTGTATTCTATAACAACACGCAAGAAATAATGAACACAATTTGCGTATAGTCATTAAAGCACAATATTTCCCTAAGATTTTATTCTCTACAAAGTAACAACCCCTGCAAGCTGACCGCACCCAGCCGCGATATCTACTCCCCGACGCATGCGGATCGTGCATGGAATCCCAGCCTGCTCCAGCGTTTCTTTGAACAGCTGCGCACGCTGACGATCTGTTGCCTGACCCTTGTAGCCTGCGGTGGGGTTGAGGGGGATGGCATTGACGTGACACATAAGACCTTTGAGTCGTGCAGCGAGTTTCTTCGCCACCTCAGGCGAGTCGTTGACGCCGTTGATGAGCGCCCATTCGAAAGTGATGCGGCGGCTGGTCTGCTCGATGTAATATTTGCAGGCGGCGATGACTTCATCGATGCTGTAGCGTTTGTTGACAGGCATGATTGAGGTTCTTTTATCGTCGTCCACCTCGTGGAGCGAGATGGCGAGATTGACCTGTCGCTTTTCGTCGGCAAAACGCCGGATTTGCGGGACCAGACCCACGGTCGAGATGGTGAAGCGGCGGGCGCCGAAGTTGTACCCGTCCTTATCGTTGAGGCGGTCTATGGCTTCCATCGTGTTGTCGTAATTGTGGAAGGGTTCGCCCATGCCCATGAAGACGATATTTGTGACGGATTCGTTCTCTTCCTTCAATATGCGTGCATAATACAACACCTGCGCCACAATCTCGCCGCTCGTGAGGTGACGTTTGAAGCCCATCTGCCCTGTGGCGCAGAAGACGCACCCCATCGCGCAACCTGCCTGCGTGGAGATGCAGAGGGTGCGTCGATTTTTCGCGCCTCGTAAATTCTCGCTGTTAGGGGCTGGTGCCGTGATCTGTGGATTGTCTGCCGGGTCGCCGTAGCGCATGAGGACAGCTTCGAGCAGATTTTTGTCGGGGAGTTCGAAGAGGGTCTTGCGCGTGAAGCCATCGGAGGAATCGGTAGCGGTCTTGATCGTGAATGGGGAGAATGTGAAGTGCTCCGTCATTTTTTCGCGCAGTGCTTTGGGAATATTACTGAATTGTTCAGGGTTGTCGTAAAGATGCCCGTAAAGCCCCTGCCAGACCTGTTTGGCACGGAAGGAGGGTTCTTTCCATTCATTGAATAAAATTACAAGCGCGGGGAGTTCGAGATCGTAGATGAGCATGGACGCAATTATACAGTAGGGGCGTTACAGACTTGACACATTATTTTTGGTTTCGTAAAGCCTCTCCGCGGCAATCAACCAACGGATTATTTTATGAGAGCAGAGCCGCTAAATCATTAGCAATAATATCTATCTTCAGCTCCCACTTCTCCGCTTCCTCGAGAGTGGACACGCCGCTCAATACCAACGCGCACGGTAGCCCTGCTCCCTGCCCGGCGGCAATGTCTGTTTCGAGCCTGTCGCCAACGACAAGCGCGTCTTCTTTTGATGTACCCAACTTTTCCAATGACAACTCCATCAAAAATGGATACGG
>DATDAG010000269.1:0-4816 GCA_036525495.1 Anaerolineales bacterium | reverse complement strand
TCCTCGAGATAGAACTCGTCACGGATAACGTTGTAGAGTTTTGCAGTATACCAATCGCCGATGAGCAGGAGGTTTTGCTCGGTGCGTTCGAAATCGAGCATCACTTCGAGCCTGTGTTGCACAATATCGCGGATGGCACCGCGTGTGGCGCGCGGTCTGCGCTTGTTGATGAAGAATGATTCGTTGATCTTATCGAGCATGTTTTCTACCAGTTGATCGAGCATGCGATAGCGCAGCAGTTGGTAGTTGCCGATCTTCAGTAGTTCGATATCCGATTGAAAATCGCTATTGGCGGCAATGATGACCGCGCCGTCCCAGTCCACAAGCGTCAGGTCGCGCGTCGAATAGCGGACGCGTGAACTTAATGTTTGCTCGAGTTCGGGCTGGTCGAGCACTTCGCGTTGTGCGCGGATGAACCGCCCGATCTGCGCGGCGTTATTGTCCACGAACTTCTCTGGCGCGGCGCGTGTGCGCGAGAGCAGGAGAATGGCATACTCTTCGTACATCCCGGTCATCCGATGGTCAATGGGGATGAACCTCTCCACCAGATTTTTCTCGATGACCCCACGCTGTTGAATGGCGGGCATACCAAGCGGGTTATCCATTTGAAAACGGCAGTCCACGATCTGGACGTAATCATCATACCGTTGGCGCAGAACCGAAACTTGCACGCCTCCCGCTTGCACCTCAACATGTCCCAGCGTCCTGACATCAATGTTCACAGGCTGGAAATACGGCGCGTCCTTCAAGCCGCTGATCTGTTCCTTTGGTTCAGTGGCTTCTTCCGACGGATCTGGGAAGACAAGAAGATAACAAATCTCAGCTTTCTTTATGGCTGGCATGGAGAGCAGTATATCACCGCTTCTACACACGCCCCCATGCGAAATGCGTTGGCACATGCAGTACGCGTTCACCGCGCTCCCGCGCAGCTCGATCCATCAGTTTCATTTTTTGGATATCTCCACTCGCAACGAATCCTGCCAGATCCGATTCGATCACCGCCCATTCCATGTCCCACTCCTCAAGCGACGCTTCTTTCTCTACGCTTTGAATTGTCCCCGTTTCGACGATCTCTATCCCCGCCCCGAAAAAGGATTCTCCCAGCCGCGCGCCAAAACCTGGATCTGCGCCTTGTCTTCGTAGCGAGTCCGTTTGCCATTTCCCTAATTGGACAAGATTGCTTGGTTTATTAACTCGATTTGCATAATCAGGTTCAGCAAAAGCGATGATATGTTTCCTTGTTACGCGCTTCATCTCATACAAAGCCTGTACCGGGCTGCTTACCCATAACAAAAGGAAGTGACAATACACTACATCGAATGAATTGTTTGGATGGGGGAGTTGCAAAGCATTCCCCCGAACCAGCGAAGCAGACGGAACATGGACTCGACATTGGGCAAGCGCGCTTGAGTCAATGTCCAAGCCGTAAAGTTGGCTGTGTTTTGTGATTTCAGAAAGGATCGCACCTGTCCCGCATCCCACCTCGAGTATGCTGTGCGAGTCGTTCAGATTGATTTTGTCAAAAATATACGCTCGCAAATCGCGAGTCCATTTGGCTTGCTGGGTATAGCGCTTATGCCAATTCATTTGTGGGGGAATATCATATTCCATTCATCGCGCAGAAGATTGCCAAGGATATTATCCGCCTTGCCCTGCGCGGGGAGAACGTCACCATCGGGTTCGACATACAGCCATGCCCTGCCCGCGCCTTCGGGGACCTCGTCTTCCTGCGTTTCTAATGTGACTGGGTTGTAGGCAGAGTACGGCACAGGCAGGTCGAACTTGAGAGTGAGCCCCAATTCCGCGGCTTTGTCGCGGAGGGTGTCATAGGATTCCCGCAAAGATTCGTCAGCAAGTGTTAATGACAGACTTTGCACTTCCAGTTCAGCGAGTCTTTCCAAAGTCTTATCAGCTCGCTTGATATTATCTTTATTCAACGTCAAATGCACAGTGACGAAAATATCCTGCGGCATGATGATCTCGAGCGCCGACCAGGATTTTTTATTATTAGGCTGGAGCATGAAGAGGATGTGGTCGAGTCCCGTTTGCAGGAGCAATTCAAAATATTCTTTATCTGTCAGTTTCAACCCGTCTGTAAGCAGTCCGCAAACCTGACCGTTCTGTTCGCCATAAGCGATCAATTCCGGGAGGTCGTCGCGCAAAGTGGCTTCACCGCCTGTGAATGTGATGTGTGGGACTCCTGCCCTCCAGGCAATATCCAGTATTGCCTTCCATTCGATCGTGGTAAGTTCACGTTCGACGCGTTTGGCGGGGGCGTATTCGGCCTGCGTTTTTTCAGGCAGACGGTAGGTAAGAGCGCAGTCGAGGCGGAGCGGGGCGTTGAGATCGGCTGAATGGGGCTGAGCCAGTTCAAAGCCCAGGAAGGAAACGGGGTCGAGGTCTTCGGTCGAGATCAGGGTCTGGACCCGATCCAGGAAGTCGTTGTAGTCATCGAGCGCCATCCCCTTGCTGATGCGATAACGCGCGGCGATCTGTTTTGCGGCTTCATTGGGTTCCGTCCCTTTGATGAAATGGAAGGCATATTCCGCGGCGGTTGGATTGAGGTGCAGGATGGTGGAGGCATTGAGGATCAAAATGCCAGAGCCGTCATTTTGCAATCGCAGATGCACGCGATAGGGTCTTTCATTTTGTGTGGCTTGCAGGTGATGCGTGCCAGCGGGCAGGGGTTGGACTTTGGAAAAACGGTCGGCAAGACGGTTGATGATTTTCATGGTGTCTCCAGACTTTTAATTCAATACAGCCAGTGGTAAAACTTCATTGTTCACGCCAAATGACTCGCGGTGACTTTCAAATGTGAGTGGGCATCCGCCGCCGCACTCAGCGACAAGTGAGCAGGTTTCGCATTTGACGGGCAGGTTCTGCCGCTCGCGCAACTGAACCGACAATTTGTGATTCCAGATCGAGTCCCATGATTCGGTGAGCATGTTGCCAAGCGGATGGTAATACGACTGGCAGGGCAATACATTCCCGTTCGACTCGATGCACATGCTGTACAAGGCGGCAGTACAGCCTTTCACGCCCAGATTATTCGCGGTGGGATCGAACTCACAGTATTGCGTGGGCGTGTACCAGATGAGACGCTGTCCGCGTTCGGCGGTTTTATGTGTGGCAATGTCAAGGATGGGTTGCAGTTTGCTTTCGTGCAGACCCGTGCCGACGGTCAGACCGTGACCCGAATAAATCAACGCGTTCAAGCCGATCGTGGGTACGCCGACCTCTGCCAGGAAATCCAATGTATCAGGAATGGTGTGGACGTTCGTGCGGAGCATGGTGGTGTTGGTCATCACGTAGAGTCTGGATGCCAGCGCATTCTTCAGCCCAGCGATGGTTTGCTTGAAGGCACCTTTGGCTCGCATCATCTCATCGTGGATTTCTTCGTTGCACGATTCAACCGTGACCTGCACATGGTCAAGTCCCGCATCCACGAGTCTTTGCACAAAGCGCATATCGGATAATCTGCGCGCGTTCGTGTTGAGACCTGTGATCTGCCCGTTCGATTCTGCATGTTTGATCAACTCTGGCAGATCGTTCCGCAGTGTCGCTTCGCCGCCAGTGAAGACGATGTGCGGTACACCCAACTCCCATAATTGATCGAGTATCTTGAACCATTGCTCTGTGCTTAATTCTGGGAAGTTCCGTTCGCGGGCGTTGTAGCAGTGGGCACAGTCGTTGTTACAGCGATAGGTGACAGCGAGATCCATACGGTAGGGGGCGGAGGGACGCGCGCTGAACGGCATGAGGGATTCGATTTCAAGATCGTGTATCGCACAGGCGCCATCAGGACGGATCAACTCATCGAATTGATAGAGGAACGAGGAAAGGTCGGAATCGGCTTGTCCTTTGCCGACCGAATATCGCGAGCGAAGCGCACGAACGCTTTCATCTTTGGTTTTTCCTTCCAGGGTCAACCATGCCATGAAGGTTGCTGTCGGGTTGAGATGCATGACGCTATTGGCATTGACGATCAATGTGCCGTGACCGTCCGCGTCAATGCGCAGGTGAATGCGGGATTTCTCGAAATCCGTTTCGCGGGTGTAGTGATATAAGCCCGATTTCGGATTTACGATTTCAGCTTTGTGATTGAATAGGTCGGTAAGGATACTCATGATTCACCTATAATTAGCTAGCAGCTATTAGCTCTTAGCCAAGAGCTAGCGCCCTCCACCAGCACAGGCACAGGCGCAACCTGCACAGGCACAGGCGCAAGCGCATGAACTTCCGCCGCCGCGACCGCCACCGCGTGAAGCGGACGGTTTGGGAGGCGGGTTGGTCACATTGGTGACGCGGCTGGTGAAATCTGTGACGTTGCCGATGACTTTTTGCGAGAAGGTTTGCATGCCGACTGCCACTGACGAAGCAAAGTCGGAACCGGGCAGGCGCGGAACAGATGGCATGGAAACTGAAGGTTTGGATCCGCCTGTTGATGCCGGAGCAGACCTCGGGAAGGTTGGATCGTAGCGTCCCCACCACATGGGCACAAAAACGGGACCACGGAATACGCGCCGCGTGCGGTCATCGTAATCCTTGTCCAGCATGGTCCATTCTAGGTTCTTGTCGTAGAGTTGACTCTGTACTTCGGGAGTGTCTGCCCCTTCAACCTGCTGCCACGCCTTTTCCATGATGCTCTTATAGTAGGCGATCGTTTCGCGGCGGTTGAAGCCCTTCATCTTTTCTGAGACGGAACGGACAAGCGCGACCGTCATATCTTTTAAAGCATCCCTGCGTTGTTTGTTATTTCCCTCGCCGAACGCTTTGAGGAACTGGACTTCGTATCCGTGCAGTCCGTCCGGCAATG
>DATDAG010000268.1:0-10979 GCA_036525495.1 Anaerolineales bacterium | reverse complement strand
AGCCGGAGATCGAAGAATTCAAACCGGCGAAAAAAGAGAATAGAAAGGGTGGTAGGTCCAAGTCCAGAAAGGAAGCGGTGGAAATCGTCCAGCCGGAAGAACCAAAGGAGCCGGAACTCACTGCAATGCAGATCGCCTGGCAGGAAGCCCTGAACCGTTCCGGCGATAGCAAGGATTTCAAACTTCGAAAGAACAAGACTGGTGTCTCCCAGGAACAGGAAGATTTACTGAACCGCACGTTGGAAAAACGACTCCCCACCGGTGGATAGTATTTTAAAGGATCAAAAAAGAGCAGATTCGACCTGCTCTTTTTTGATTCACACAGATACGTCGCTCATATATCTTGCATATGCTTCCGGTCTGAGGAACAAAAGGATGAAAACCGCCGAGAAGAAACCACCCAGGTGTGCCCAATAATTGACACGGTAATCTGCACGCCCCAATAGAATTTCAACTGCGGGGATGATCTGAATACCAAAGAAATAAAGCACTACCCAAAGCGCACGGATGCGGGGCCAGAGCGGGACAAAACTTAAGAACACTAAAGTGCGAATCCGACCTCCTGGATACAACAAGAGGTACGCGCCCATTAGCCCGAAGATCGCTCCGCTTGCCCCGATGCCTGGTATTGGGGAATCATACAGGACAACGATGTATAGAATATTCGCCCACGTCCCGGCGAACAGGTAAAAGGCAAGATACCGCCAGGAACCGCATGCGTCCTCCACGCGCTTGCCAAAGACCCATAACGGGAGCATATTGCCCAACAAATGGAACAAGTTACCGTGCAGGAACATGGTGGTGATGTTTGAGATTGTCCCCCCGCCGACCATCTGCCGAATGAGCGTGGGCGTTGTGCCAAACCTCATATAAAAATTCCAGTAACTATCAACGATATACGGTTCGATATAGAAAATGAAACAATTCGCAATAATCAATATGACCGTGATCATTGGAAAGAAGGAATAGCGGTTTTTTTCTGTATCATTCAGCGGAAGCATTACCTTGCCTCAAAACAACCGCGGAGGGATTTGAAAAACGGACAGACGGTTGAGCGAATCGACCAGGATTAATATCATCGGGATCAATACCATCAACCAACCGGTCAATCCAATAGCAATGCGGGCAACAGGCGTTCCATCGCCATTTTCCAAAAACAAACGCTTCCAAATGACGTGTCGCGAACGAACCTCGGATACCGCGATCAGATAACTTCCCAATACAACCCAGGGGAACGAAAACCACAAATAACTTGTCAGATGATTCAACGGATTTAGCCCCACTTGAATCAACGCAAGACTCAAATACAACATGGGCAATGCAAAGGACAACCGCAGGATCGAAACACGCGGCGACACATAACGGATCTTGTCCGCCTGCATCCGCTCGATTTGAACGATCCTATAATACAATTCATTGAAGGTATCTGTATCCCTGGCTTTTGCCGCCTCCACTTTGTAGGCAATCAGGGCTTCGTCAAACTTCCCATCCTGCTCAAGGAATTTTGCTTCCTCCAGCGGATCTTTGGCATCTTCATTTTTCTCGATTTCCCGAACTGGAATGATGGATGGGATTCTGTGCTTCAGACTCTCAAGATAATTGCGCACTTTTTCATTCGACGGATTGATCGTCAAAACATTTTCACAGGCAATGATCTTATCCTCAAGTGAATCTACCAATCCAGCCAGCCACATCCATGCGAGCTCATTACGAGGGTCTTCTTCAACCACACGCAGGAAAATTTCGCGCGACTCATCTTTTTTCCTTGCACGCGCCAGTTCAATTGCTTGACAAATAAGATCGGATGAATTCATCCCATGGCTACCCCATTCTTTGCGCGTTTTCCAACTCGTTCATGAATTTCTCTTTATTCGCTGACCGGGCTGTCTTTCCGCTGGATGTTTTTATTATCCACAAAGGATCTACAACCTTCACATATCGCAAAGCGATCGCTGAATTTTTAGTAACGTGCAACCGTATCGCATCGGCGATCTTCTGCTGTTCTGCGGCATCATCCGAGTCAACTTCAGCAATGATCACAACATCTTCCGTGCCCTGTGTTTCATCGAATATCCCAAACGCTACAGACCGCCCACCATGCACGCCAGGCACTTCATACGTCAATGCCTCCAGATCCTGCGGGTACACGTTCCTGCCGCCCACAATGATCATATCTTTTTTGCGTCCGGAAACAAACACTTCGCCATTCGCAACAAAACCATAATCACCCGTGAGGTACCAGCCATCAGCAAATGCCTTTACAGTCAGGTCTTTACGATTGTAATAGCCGGTCAACATACAATTGCTTTGCAAAGCGACCTCGCCAACCACGCGTTCTGAGACTTCCTTTCCATGGTCATCCAGGATTCGGATTTTCACATTCTCAAGTGGACGCCCGGACGACATCATCTTCATGGATGGGCTTCCATCGAGCGGACTCTTCGCCACACGCTGGACCATGAACGCCTCACGGTCAATCTCAACGACAACTGGCTCGCTCCCCAATGGGCTTTGGGTTACGCCAAAAACATTTTCCGCCATTGCATACGATGTTTGCAATGCTTCCGCTTTTAGACCAAAGCTCTTGAAGCGCTCATAAAACGCGTTATGACTCTCCCAGCGGACAGGTTCGGAACAGTTAATAACCGCCCGCAAGGAAGACAAATCCACGCCTTCCAAGTGACGATCCCGCATCTTCTGCGCGCAGAAATTATAGGCAAAATTCGGGAGCCAGGTCAGTGTGCCTTTATATTTCGAAACGGACTGCATCAACTTATATGGCGCACGCACCCAATCGAATGGAGACATCAACACCAGCGGAATTCCCGAAAGGATGGGCAGGATGAACCCGGCGATCAGTCCCATATCATGGTATAGCGGAAGCCAGGACACAACCACATCCTCATCAATTATTGCGAGCGCGCGACTATACGCATCCAATTGATTGAAAACGGACTGATGCGAAAGGGCAACACCTTTTTGCAAACCCGTTGTCCCGGAGGAATGTTGCAGAAGGACAATGTCATCTGACTTTCTTTTGAAACCTGCCTGTGAGTCGAAATCCAATTCTGTGGGCCGCCCTATCCGGTCAGTAACGATGACTGAATGAACCGAATCCCCCTCCCGAAGCGCTGAACGAACTTCGCTCTCAAACTCAGGGTAGGTCACAATCGCAGATGGTTTTGTCACAGACATCAAGGAGGACAAGTCTGCACGATAACGCTCGGGGGAAAGTTTTTCCGTGAGGAACGGCATGATGGAAGGAATTGCTCCGTGCAGGATCGCGCCCCAGAAAGCGTAAAGAAGATTTTCGCCGTGTTGCAAGATCAGCACAATGACTTCGCCTGGCTTAATTCCCTCTCGCGCATATGTCCATGCGAAGGATTGGGAGCCGCGAAGGAGTTGCTCGAGAGAGATCGGCAAATCGTCAGTGTTGGGGAATTGCAGGGTAACTGCGACCCGGTTTGGGGTTCTCGCGTGAAGCGATTTTAATCGGTCGGGAAAAATCATTATTTGCGGGATTCGATCAGCGTGGCTAGTTGAGTTAAATTATCGAAGGTATCAGCATTGAGTTCAGTATCTTCGATGCGGACCCCGAAATTGTCTTCAACGAACAGCGCAATATCCATCAGGCTGAATGAATCGATCAAGCCGCTGGAGATAAGCGGTTCCTCTGTCGGGATCGGGCGCCCCGGCTGTTTGAGGATTTCGGAAGCAATGAATTCGCCAAGCGATGAAATTATATCTGCCATGAGATTTCCTTTTTATAAAATTATTTGCAAACCATCGAGAGCAATGAAGGGGCGATTTGTTCCATGAGGAGTCTTTCCCCTTCAGCATTGACATGCAGGGGGCTATTGGTGAAATATTCCGGCGGGACGGCATCCCACAAATCGAGATACTGCCATGAATGGAGACTGGTTTGCCCAGCGAGAATATCCCGATATTGATCGTACACCCAGCGCGGATACAGGTCATTATAGCGTATGCTGGAATTGAAGCCCTGCGCAATGAAGATCGGCTCATTCACCAGTAATATCGGGATTCCTTCAGCAAGATCGTACCCGGCAGGTAACGAATCCAGCAATAACGATGGGCGCAGGTCCGCTCCGGGCAACATGTCGCGGTAGACCGGGCTCTTCTTTACATCATGCGAGAGCATCAGCTCAAGAGAAGATACAGGCAGGTCATCTCCAACTGCCAGCCATATCAGACCCAGCGCTTGCAACTTTAACCAGCGCGCCAGGAATGTTCGTTGACCAAGCAACGTCTGGTCGTAAAAGTGAGTGGGCCGCTCTGACAACTCCTTGCGTGTGCCCAAAGGGAGATCATAGGTTTCCATGATCTGGAGGGCGCGCAATCGATTCTCATCGATGAAGGGGTTCTGACGATGTTGATTCATCATCGTGTTCAGGGTAATAAACCAGACGACCAGGTCCGGCTTACGGGCGGCCGCTTCGTCAATAAAAACCAAATCCTTGATTATGGAAGGATGAGGGTAGCCAAGGTTATATATCTTTATCGTTTTACCGTTACATTGATTGTTTGCCCTGTTCCATTGCCCCGCAAGTGTATCGTCATTTGAAAGGCTTTCACCAAATACCGACGAATCGCCGATCAATGCCACGCGTATCTCATCCGGGCGTTTTTCCGTTGAAATTTCATGAGCGGCAAACATAACATCCACGTCCTCGATCGTTATGCTGTATGGGTTCTCACCGGTCTCGAACGGCATCCGTTTTAAGCCGGGAAATATGACGTTGTACGCTGAATATTCCGCAATAGAAGGCTGGATCAATCCATAAGATACATCGATCAACACGAACAAGATCAACGCCTTGGTGAATATATGAATTGGCCTGGTCTTCGTATTCATGCCGCACCAAACAGTCTGAGTAAGGTTCCCCAAGCCGTTGCCGGGTCTGGTAAAAAGAAGAACAGCCAGCCCACAGTCACATAATGGAATGTAAGGAACACACCGGAATACCTGAGCACTGCTTCGCCTTTGCCCGTCTTCACCCACGCAGGTAACCGCGACCGAGTCCATTCACTCCAACGATTATGAATGAATAACCCAAGCCCATGCCATAAGCCCCACAACAAGAAGCCCGGGGTCATGCCGTGCCATAAACCGATCAGCATCATTGTGGAAGCCTGCGCGAAAAAGATCATAAGCCATTGCTGCAGGGGTTTTTCAGTAGACCGCATCATGCGCACCAGCGGGTTAAAAAAGTATGACCTGAACCATTGGGTCAGGGTTATATGCCACGAATTCCAAAACTGCGTGATGTTTGGCTTGAGATAGGGAGCGTTGAAATTTTCAGGCAGTCGAATACCCATTAACATTGCCAAACCAATGGCGATATCGGTATATCCGCTGAAGTCAAAATAAATCCTGAGCGAGTACGCATACAACAATATCCACGTCCAGCCCACAGATTGGACACCAGGCACAAGGAAATCGCTCAACGCGAACCATGCCAACCCATCGGCTATCACAAACTTTTTGAACAAGCCGCGAAACAAACGGGTTCCGGCTTCCACCCAACCGTTTGAATCCAACCTGATCGGTTCGGCAGTATTACGGACGAATCGCTCCAGCCTTTCGATCGGTCCCGCAGTGAACGAAGGGAAGAAGATTACATAATTGACGTATTCAGGCAGCGTGACGGCAGGCAATCGTCCCGCTAAACGGTCGAGGGCTGTATGCATTAAGCGAAAGGCAACATATGAAAACCCCAGCCAGGAGATAACTGGTACGCCAGCCGGTTCTTTCCCGCGAATTTCTGCCACTATTCTAAAAGCATTTTCCCACACTGACGGCGCTTTCAAAAACACCAGCATTACAATCAACCCAACGATAGCAAACCCATACCAAAGGGGTGGAAGTTTCTTGATATATGCCAGGACAAAAACGATACTGCCCACTCCCAAAAGCGCGACAATCACCGCCTGGACCCTCGGAGTATCTGTAATAAAAATTTCCTCGATCTTAATATAACGGTTCAAATCAACGAGTATGACCGTGACCAGCAGAATAACAACCGCGCCCAAGTTATGTTTCCAATCGCGTGCTTCCGGCGCAGAGGTAATCATCCAGAAGACAACGACCAAGGCAAGGGTAAGGGTGGGAAACCAAAATGTCAGATTAACCGGCTGCTGCCAGGGCTGAAGCCAATAGATCGCAAGCGCGCTGACCCCCATCAATACCAGAGAACGCCCATTCCGCAGAAGATTTACCAGAATGGCAACTCCTGCCAGAATAAAAACCTGCAAGACCGACATTTAGAATCCCTGATAGATCCAGGTTGGAGAAGTATCGGCTGTGAAAATCGCCAGCAGGATCAATATCAAGCAAAGCAATAACGCCAGCCAGTTCTCCCGCGTGGCCAAATAACGGAACAGTTTATTCATTACTAGCCCTGTCTCAAGTACGTTTCCATAAATTCGTCCAGGTCGCCGTCGAGCACGGCTTGCGTGTTGCCCGTTTCGTGGTCGGTACGATGGTCTTTGACCAATTGATACGGATGCAAAACATAAGAGCGGATCTGACTTCCCCATTCAGCCTTTGTATATTCACCGCGCAGGACAGCGCGCTCTTCCTCCCGTTCAGCCTGTTTGAGTTCGAGCAAACGCGCGCGCAGGATCTTCATCGCAAACTCACGATTTTGTGTCTGCGAACGTTCGTTTTGACAGGTGACTACGATGCCCGTTGGAATATGCGTGAGGCGGACGGCGGTCGCATTTTTTTGTACGTTTTGCCCTCCAGCGCCGGAGGAACGGTAGACATCCATCTTAATGTCGCCCGGGTCAATTTCGATATCGGCTTCATCCATGGCAACCTGCGGCAGGACCTCGATCAACGCAAATGAAGTATGCCTGCGATGCGCGGCATCGAACGGCGAGAGACGGACAAGGCGATGCACACCCTTTTCAGAGCGAAGGTAACCAAATGCGTATTCGCCTTCGACGGCAATCGTAACGCTTTTTATGCCTGCTTCCTCACCTTCGGTCAGGTCGAATATCTCAGCCGAAAAGCCGCGCTGCTCCGCCCATCGAAGGTACATGCGTTCGAGCATTGCCGCCCAATCCTGCGAATCCGTGCCACCTGCTCCCGCGTGAATGGCAAGGATGGCTGAGTCGTGGTCGTATTTGCCGGAGAGCATCGCCGTAAAGGAACGTTTTTCAAGTTCGGTTTCGATCGAATCGATCTCAGGTTCCAACTCCGAACGCAGACTTTCATCGTCCAGTTCGGCAAGTTCGAGCGCATCGTGAAGTCGACGCGAAAAATCACGCCAGGATTCGACCTCGGTCTTCACGGCATTATATTGCTTCATTATCTTTTGCGCTTCAGACGGGTTGCCCCAAAAATCAGGCGCTTCTATTTCTTTTTCAAGCTGGGAGATTTTCAATTCTTTAGACGCGAAGTCAAAGACGCACCAGTAGTTGATGAGTCAGGTCCTGTGCGGACGTCAAGCGATTTACCAAGTCTTGCATTTTTACTCCTAAATTAATTTTGATGCAAAATCCCTTGGATGAATGCATCGGGATCGAACAATGTCAGGTCCTCTGGCTTTTCGCCGAGACCGGCAAACAAGATGGACAACCCAAGTTCGCGTTGAATTGCGAATGCCATTCCGCCGCGTGCGGACGAATCCAATTTGGACAGTATCACCCCGCTGACGCCAACCGCCTCTTTGAACGCCTTTGCCTGCCCCATCGCATTCTGTCCCGTTGTTGCATCGAGCACAAGCCAGATCTCATGCGGCGCTCCCGGCAATGCCTTCCCGATCACGCGATGGACTTTTTTCAACTCTTCCATCAGGTTGAATTTGGTTTGTAACCTTCCGGCAGTATCGATGAGGATGAAATCCACGCCACGGGCCGTACCTGCCTGGACTGCATTGAATGCCACCGCGCCAGGATCGGACTCGGGCGCGCCTGCGATCACATCCACCCCGAGCCTGTCTCCCCAAACCTGGAGTTGATCCACCGCTGCGGCACGGAATGTGTCCGCTGCGGCAAAGAGGAGGGATTTCCCCTCATTCTGGAAACGGTGTCCGAGCTTGGCAATGGTGGTCGTTTTACCGGAGCCGTTGACACCGACCATCATAATAACGGATGGTTTATTCGTCCATCCAAAGGCTGGCGGGTTTTCAAGCCTTGCACGGAGTTCGGTTCGGAGCAGATCCCAAAGCTCCTCGGAGCGGGTCAAGCCATCGGTCCGCACAAGGCGTTGAAGGGATTCGATGATTTCGGTTGCGGTCTCAATCCCCAGATCCGCTTGAATGAGCAACGACTCGAGATCATCCCAGGTATCCTGTGTGATCTCTGTTGCGCCAAGAATGGTTGCAAGCCTGCCAAACGCGGTTTTACTGGTCTTGGCGAGTCCGCTTCTCCATTTTGTAAATATCTCTGCCATAACGGGCGGATTATAACATGGGGTATTGTGATATACTTTTTCACCGTTAAGGGATAATTGAATAAATTTCCCAAATTTTCGATAGATAAAGGTGTAATACAATGTCAAACGAACCCGTCAATGTAACCGATGCCGCTTTTGAAAAGACCGTGCTTCAGTCTGAAGTCCCCGTGATCGTGGATTTTTGGGCGCCATGGTGCGGACCCTGCAAAATGGTGGCTCCGATCCTCGATAAACTCGCCAAGGAATATGAAGGCAAGGTGCTGATCGCCAAGGTCAATACAGACGACAACCCCGAATGGATGATGAAATACGGCATACAAGGAATCCCGACCATGCTCTTCGTCTCAGGCGGCAAGATTGTTCACCGCCAGGTTGGCGCACTACCTGAGCGCATGTTGCGAGATACGGTCACACAATTCCTGGAGGTTGCGGGTCAGTCCTAGCCCATTAGGAGGGCATGACAATGAAGAGAATCCTCGTTCTTGTTTTGGTTATAGTGACCATAGGGGCTTGTTTGCCGGTGTCTGCAAACCCTGTCCCGCAAGTGGATACGCAAGCAACGATCAATGCGATCGTGCAGACATCTGCGGCGCGGACAATTGCGGCTCAACCATCGCCGACAACTGCCCCTCCCACTGAAACGGGAACACCGGTTGTGGCACCATCACACACCCCCACGACCGATATCACCGAAACGCCCTCCTCCTCACCCGCCCCGAACCTTACAACAACACCCGGCACGGCCACACCAGGACCTGGTGACAACCCAACCATTACTTCCACAATGACAGGTACATCCGGGATAATCACGTTGACACCGACACTGGGTATCTTGACCTATGGGACGTTACCGCCTGCGGTACCTTCCAGTCAGGTAACATTGATAAACAAATCAAAGTCTCAGGCGTACATATCACTTCAACTAGGTGATACGGTAGCCAAAGGCGCAATCATAGAGTATCCTGTGCAGGGAACGGTAAAGATCAAAGCCCCGCTTGGAAATTATGTCTATGTGGTCTGGGTTGGCGGCAGGCAATTTACCGGAACCTTGAAGGTGAACAAGAACGAAGAACTTACGATCATCATTTTCAAAGATAAGGTCGAAATCCGATAAGAAGGAAGTCATTGAATTAAATGAACAAACACTATTGGGCCAGTATAGTAATACTGAGCCTATTAATCAGCGCGTGCAGCAGCGCTCCGGTTGAACCAACCATGAGTGGAGAGGATATTCAGTCCACAGCGGTTGCCGCGGCTTTCACCATTGTCGCCGAAACACATGCGGCAAACCCGACCAACACACCCATTCCACCCACCGATATTCCGTCCCCCACATCAACCCCGATTGATACGCCGGTCCCTTCATTGTCCGCGGTTGATCTTTCGATTGCATCGCCTACCATTATTCCTACACTTACTTCCCAACCGGTTTCATCAGACCCAACCAAGGATCCATGCGACAAAATTCTTTCATCCTGGCATGGACCCTCGGCAAATCTTAACCTTGTGTATGAATACAGCCCGCAGGGAAAAGACGATAAAGTGGTTGTCTCCATATGGGTGATGACCGATCAGGGAGACTGTGGATTCCTTCCTGACCTATCAATAGGACCTGTTGGTCAATACTCCGTCGCCGCTTATATTGACGGGGCAAAGAACTTTAAAGTGTTTGGCGGTTTCCGAATCACCGAGGCGGCATGGGATATTGTCATTCGAAACGATAAAATTGTCGCCCTTGGCAGTTGCTACCCAAATTGTTAATATTTTTCAGGAGAAATTGATCGAAATGAAACGAACTTTAACCATCTCACTAATTTTGACCTCGGCACTGATCATTGGTGCATGTGGGGCAACACCCGCGGAACCGACCATGAGCGTCCAGGACGTTCAATCCACTGCTGTTTCCGCCGCGTTCACCATTGTCGCTGAAACACAGGCGGCGATCCCAACCAACACACCCGTCCCACCGACAGACACTCCGGTCCCTACGCCGCTCCCGTCGGACACACCGATACCGTCACCCACACTCGAGTCTGCACTCGTGCCCACAATTACACCCGCACAACAAGTATCCGCCACGAAAGACCCCTGCAACCAGCTCCTTCCCGGCAGCTTACCTGGGCCTACTGCAAAAATAAGGATCTTCAACAACACCAAATTCAGTGGCGTAAAAATCTCTTTATATCTGAGCAATACTGATTTTGGTGTATGCGGTTTCGTGTATATCCCGCCATTCGATAAAAACCAGAGTGATACATATACTCATCTCATCCAAGGAGCATATACAATGTATGCTTGGACAGACGACGGAAGTTTAAACATTGGACCTGCCTACGCAAATATCACCGGACCCGATTTAACAATTTTTGAGATACGCGACAACACCATCCAAATTGCAGGTCCATAACTTGGTGGCTCATGTGTAAAGGAAGTGCAATAGAGTGATAAACTTTTGGTATGGAATTTCCAATCACAGAGTTGCTTGACTATGAAAACAGTGTTGAGTGGATACTCGAGTATTTTCATCCAAACGGATTAAAGTGTCCCAAGTGCC
>DATDAG010000267.1:0-3650 GCA_036525495.1 Anaerolineales bacterium | reverse complement strand
GGCTTGGCGTGTGCTCGCAAAAGCCGCAACCAACGTGCAGAAACCTTACTTTTAACTGGTTTGGGAGATTTGTATGTTGAAGTTGATGAGTTTGACTCTGCCATGCAAGCCTATCGACTGGCTGGGACAACCATAGGTGATTTTTCTGGTTTCATCGGGAACTACCTAATCGTTGCACAGGGAAATCTGGAATTGGCAAGGGAGAATCTTGAAGGAGTCAACTCCATCCTGAAAAAGAATCGAAAGAGATTCAAGAACAGTCAGTCAGCTTATGAGCGAGGCTTATGGTTACTGCTCGAAGGTAAATACTTCAATATCAAAAAAGATTTTCAGAAGGCAATTCTGCTATTCAACGAATCTAGGAAACTTTTTATCCAGGATGGGCGGGACCTTGAGTGGCAGTTTAGCGTAATCTGGCTCGCAGCCGCATATTGCCGGGCAGGGAAAATGAAAGATGCAAGCGCAGTGATACAGGAAATCCTTTCAGATAATGCAACGCTTGATCATGCGCTACTACTTGCGATCAAACAACCCATCCACTGGCTGAAAGATTTGCAGAACGACCCTGTCGTTGGAAGGCGGCTGGGTAGCATACTTGAAAAAACACAACGGATCAAGAACAAATTGCCGGTCATCCGCAGGAATTTACGCCGCAATGCCAATTTTATTCAAGCACCTTCAGCCAGCCTTGTGATCTGTGCCTTTGGAAACCCGGAAGTAAGCGTTGGTGGTAGGGTTATCCCGATGTCTGATTGGCGCACACAATCTGTCCGTGACTTGTTCCTGTATTTCCTCCATAGGCAGGAGGCGGTTACCAAGGAGCAGGTTGGCGCGGCGTTATGGCCTGAAACCCCAAGTTCTCAAACATTAAAGGCTCGCTTCAAGAACGAAATTTACCGTCTGCGACGCGCGGTTGGACGAGATGTGATCATTTTCGAGGATGAGTATTATCGTTTCAATCACCAAATGGATTATGAATACGATGTGGAAGCCTTCGACTCCCATATTTTACGCGCTCATAAAACCGCAGATGTAAAGAATCGTATCGAACACCTCCGCAAGGCTGTAGATTTGGTTCACGGTCCCTATCTTGCTGATGTGGATGCCGAATGGGTAGTGCCCGAACGGGAGAGATTATGGCATGCTTACGGAACTGCTCTCGAGGATCTGGCATACCTGTATCTTGATGCCAGCCAGTTGGAAAATTGCCTGTTAATATGTCAGTCCGCCCTCACAAGGGATCGGTTTCACGAGGCGGTGTATCAGATCGAAATGCGCGCTCATGCCGTTTTGGGAGACCGCTCTGCCGTTGCCCGCCGATACCAGGCATGTAAGGCAGCAATGAAAGAACTGGGCATCCCGCTTTCTGAAGAGACGGAACGGATCTACCGCGAACTAACTAGCTGACCAAAATTGCCTGATTTTGCACCCTGTTTTGCATCCTGGGTGGGAGTATGATATGGGACATCCAAACCAAAGAAAGAGGTGTTCCCATGAAAACAAAATTTGCCCAACTCATTTCCTTCGTAAGCAGTATTGATCGCCGTTATCTGCAAACGGCCTACTTTGCTCTTTCACTCTTCACGGTATTAGTCGTGCAAGGTCCATCGGATGGTGGTGTTGGACCATTTGGCAGATAGCCAGGCATTGAAGGGATTAGACAACAATGACCATGCTTACACTGGATGCCCGCCCCGTATCACCCTTTGACTACCGAAAAGCTGCGCCGGAACGCTCAGGCTTGCATCGTCTGTTTACGGCGGCAATCGTCAACAGTCAGTTCCGCGAAAAATTGCTCAAGGAACCTGAAATCGCGCTGGCTGGTGGATACCTAGGTCAGTCTTTTACATTGACGGATCAGGAAAAGACGATCGTTAGCACTGTTCGTGCCAACGATCTGACCGACTTTGCGCAGAAAGTCAACCAGGCTCTAAAAACCATATAACCATAACCAGTTCATCTTCATCGGTCTCGTTTTATGGCAGATGACGTGCTGAGTGACGCGGCGGAATTGGGGACGCAGTGATAAGGGAATCACTGTGCCCCGCGTCCGCCGGTTTTAATTCCTTTGGAGTGAATCGATTGGATCTGCTTTTGAATATTGAACAAAAGATTGGAGAACCTTTCCTCTCATCTACTGATTTGCTTTTGGTGATGGACAAACACGGGGCGATACTCGATTGTCAATCTGGCGATCCATCCAGGTATTCTGATTCCGTTGAACAGATCCGAAACAGGAACTTCAATGATTTCTTGTCGTCTGAAACGGGCGACAAACTGACTCACTACATTTCTCAGTACCAGCAGGGTGCGAAACCCGCCTCCTTTGAGTTTCCACTCACCATGAATGGACGAAAACACTGGTTCGACGCGCGTCTGGCAGGGATTCTGGACTCAAAATTTATTCTATCCGCCCGGGACATAACAAAATACAAGCAAGCTGAAGACAGAATGAAGCGGCAACTCCATCGCCTCTCAGCGCTTCGTTCGATAGACTATGCCATCGCCTCAGGCTTGGACCTGAACCTGCTCCTGTCCATTTTGCTGGATCGCGTCACCGAAACACTTCAAGTGGATTCCGCCGCGGTCCTCCTGCTTGACACAAAATTGAATGAGCTTACATTCGCATCTGGCAAAGGGTTTCATACCAATATACTTCAACATACCCGCCTGAAAACCGGACAGGGATATGCTGGCAAAGTGGCATTGGAACGCAGGACCATTAACATCGTTGACCTCACAAAGAACAAAACTGATTTCGAACGCTCCCCCCTGTTCCCCAGCGAAAAATTCATCGTATACTACGGCGTCCCCCTGATTGCCAAGGGACGGGTGCTGGGCGTGCTCGAGATATTCCACCGTTCGCACCTCAACCCCGACGAAGACTGGCTGGAATTTCTAAACATCATCGCAGGGCAGACCGCCATAGCAATAGACAGCGCCATGATGTTTAAGGATCTGCAAAAATCCAATTTCGATCTAACCTTGGCATATAATGCCACGATTGATGCGTGGTCCCGAACCCTCGATCTACGCGATAGGGATACCGAAGGACATACCCGCCGAGTCACGGATAATACGCTCCGTTTTGCGGCGATCATGGGGGTCAAAGACGCAGAATTGATCCATATCCGGCGCGGCGCGACCCTTCACGATATCGGCAAAGTCGCCATCCCGGATGAAATTCTCTTCAAGCCCGGCCCTCTCGACCAGGATGAATGGGAAACCATGTACCAGCACCCGAAATATGCTGTTGACCTGTTGTCGCCGATCAAATATCTTGAGCACGCCATGGAAATTCCGCACTGGCATCATGAAAAATGGGATGGCAGCGGCTACCCAGATCGTCTTTGTGGTGAGGAGATTCCATTTTCTGCAAGGTTATTTGCATTGGCAGATGTTTACGATGCCCTCACCTCCGACCGCCCATATCGCAAGGCATGGTCAAAACAGGATACTGTTCAATATATCGAGAGCCAGTCCGGTTCACACTTCGACCCGAGGCTTGTCCCGGAATTCCTGAACCTCGTTAGCATAAACGGCTTTTGATGGATGACACTTGACCATCATATCCAACTGGGATAGAATACTGCCCTGCCAGCCCTCGTAGCTCAGTGGATTAGAGCGCTTGCTTGCGGAGCAATAGGTCG
>DATDAG010000266.1:0-4801 GCA_036525495.1 Anaerolineales bacterium | reverse complement strand
TAGTCAAGCAACTCTGTGATTGGAAATTCCATACCAAAAGTTTATCACTCTATTGCACTTCCTTTACACATGAGCCAATCAAACAAGCAGAAGTGGAACAAACCGACCTGATCAACGGCATGACAAAGCGCACCATCCAGCTCCAGACAGCGGCAGATGTTGCACGCGCGGCAACCTCCATACTGGATATCAACGAACTACTCCCGAAAGTTGTCGAACTCATCCGCGATCATTTCGATTACTACTACGTGGGCATGTTCCTGATTGACGAAGAAAAAGAGTGGGCTGTCCTGCGTGCTGCGACAGGCGAGATGGGAAAACAAATGATCGAAACGGGACACCGTCTCAAAGCAGAGGACTCATCCATGATCGGCTGGTGCATCACCCGCAGACAAGCCCGCATCGCCCTGGACGTTGGAGAGGATGCAGTCCGATTTGCTAACCCCCGCCTGCCACTGACCCGCTCCGAGATCGCACTGCCGCTCATTGCGCACGGCGATATCATCGGCGCCATGACCATCCAATCTGAACGTTCAGCCGCTTTCTCGGCTGTGGATTTCACCACCCTGCAGGCAATGGCAGACCTTGTCGCCAATGCCATTGAAAACGCACGACTATTTACGGAGAGGGTCAGCCTCAACAGGGAACTCGAATTACAAAATGAGGAACTGGAGCGTTTCACTTACACCGTTTCCCATGACCTGCGTTCACCTTTGGTCACCATACGCGGCTTTCTCGGATACCTGAAACATGATGCCGAATCCAGTGATATGACACGCTTCGACAAGGACTTAAACCGAATTGCCAGCGCGGTGGATAAGATGCAGACACTCCTCAACGAACTGCTCGAACTTTCGCGCATTGGCAGGATTACCAACCCGCCGGAGAATGTACCATTTGGAGAAATCGTCCAGGAAACAACAGACCTGCTATCAGGTCCGCTTGAGGCGGGTAATATCCGATTGAATGTCATTGGCGAGTTTCCGGTCGTCCGTGTGGACAGGCTTCGCATCTTTGAAGTGGTGCAGAATCTCATCGGCAATGCCATCAAATTCATGGGCGACCAGTCAAGACCCACTATTGAGATCGGTACGAATGGAATGGATACGGACGGCAAGCCCATCTTTTTCGTCCGTGATAACGGGATTGGGATCGAACCCGAATACCATGAACGCATTTTTGGTTTGTTCAACAGGCTCGATCCAAGCATCGAAGGCACAGGGATTGGCCTGACGCTAGTAAAGCGCATCATTGATATCCATGGAGGGCGCATTTGGATCGATTCAGCGACGGGCAGGGGCTCCACATTTTTGTTCACTCTCCCAACACCCGGCGATACTGCTTTAGAGCGGTAAATGCCCGACAGGAAGAAAAAGCGATTAGAATTACAATATCGACATGGAAAATTACAAGGAGAAACCAATGGTTGGAGAACCAATTCTCGTCATGCTTGTGGAGGATAATATTGACCACGCGGAGTTGGTCATTCGCACTTTGGAAGAACACAGGATCGCAAACAGGGTTCGTCATTTTCTCGACGGGCAGTCAGCCCTGGATTATCTTTTCCAGCGGGGGGAATACTCAGATCAAGCGAACAACCCGCGACCGCACGTGATCCTATTGGATCTGCGGCTGCCACGCGTAGATGGGATCGATGTGTTGAAAGCCATCAAGGAAACTGAGATTTTGAAGTCAATTCCTGTCGTAGTGTTAACGACATCAGAAGCAGAGAAGGATGTAGCGCGGGCATATTACAACCACGCGAATAGTTATCTGGTCAAACCGGTGGGGTTTGAAGAATTCAAGAAGTTGATGGATGATCTCGGGTTCTACTGGCTGGGCTGGAACACAAACCCGCACGGCAAGGAATAACACGCCATTGGCAGGGTGGGATGGCTTTAACAGCTTATGATGAATAACACCACCTCTATCCTATTAATTGAAGACGACCCTGCACATGCAGAACTCATCCAGCGCGCCTTCGAGGAACGGGGGGACGAAACAAAACTGACCATTGCCCACACACTGGCAGAGGCACGCGCACACCTGGATAACTTCAGTCCCACATTGATCATCGCAGACTGGCGGCTGCCGGACGGAGACAGCAGTGAACTCCTCTACGAGGATGACAGCCAGCCCAACATACCGGTCATCATCATGACAAGTTACGGAAGCGAACGCAACGCCGTGAACGTCATCAAGTCCGGTGCGCTCGATTACATCGTCAAATCGTCCGAATCAATGACCGACATGCCACACATCGCCGAACGCGCCATCGAACAATGGAAGATCAAGAAGGAAAAGGAACAGATACAGGTCCAACTCAGCGAGAGCGAGGCGCAGTTCCGCCTGCTGGCTGAAAACTCATCGGATATGATCTCGAAACACGGTACTGCCGGCACGTTCCTTTACGTATCGCCCGCCTGCTACACGATCCTAGGCTATGAACCAGGGGAGTTAATAGGCACATCCGTAGCGTTACTTGTTCATCCAGAGGACGCGAAGGAACTGATCGACCTGCTCGCAACCCCCGAATGGAACGAAGATACTGTCACACTGGATTACCGCGCCCGACATAAGAACGGCGACTACATCTGGCTCGAAACAACTGCCCGGCTCTTTTTTGATGAGACAAGCGGACAGCAGGAATTCCAGGCATCCTCGCGCAATATCAACGAACGAAAAGAGGCGGAAGAACAGTTACTACGCGCACACACCGACCTGCAGGATGCCTACGACAAAACCATCGAAGGCTGGGTGCTCGCTCTCGACTTGAGAGACAAGGAAACCGAGGGACACACCCAACGCGTCAAGAACATGACCGAAAGACTCGCGCGGGTTATTGGGTATTCAGACGAGGAGATCACCCACATCCGACGCGGCGCCCTGTTACACGACATGGGGAAAATGGGCATACCGGACGAGATACTGCAAAAGCCCGGCCCCCTAACCGATGATGAATGGGTCATCATGCGCCGCCATCCTGAGATGGCGCACCAAATGCTTTCACGGATCAAATATCTGGAGGAAGCGATCATCATCCCCTACTACCACCACGAACGCTGGGACGGGAGTGGATATCCGCACAAACTGAAAGGGGAAGATATCCCTCTGCAAGCCCGCATGTTTGCCGTGGTGGATGTGTGGGACGCGCTCTCCAGCGACCGCCCTTATCGAAAAAAAATGCCGCACAAAGAAGTGTTGGAATACCTGCAAAAAGAAGCGGGTCGCCTCTTCGACCCGCACATTGTTGAGAAATTCATCCCACTGATCGAAAACGTGCCAGGTCATTAATACATCAGGGCGCTCCAAATGGAGCGCCCTGTCTGTCTTGTTGAATTAATCCCATTTTACACTAACCAACACAGCTCGTACTACGACACGTTTCTTGTACGTGTTGGTCCTTTCATCATATTCCTTGCAGGTGATCAGGGTTAACCATGATCTCTCTTCATGCGTTAACGCAGATTCATCCTTTGGATCAACCACCTGATTGGTTCGGACTTCGAAGATATATCTTTGCCCATACGCATGGATGATGATACTGTCGCCAAATTTGAGTTTGTTCAAATTGACGAACGGACCAGGTAAACCGTTTGAATCATAGACATGACTTGTCAGAACGCTGTTGCCGCTCCAGGACGGGAATGCGGTTCCTTCCAGCCACCCGGCCTGTTTCGCCAACCAGGACACATCCCACGTCCCATTCTTCTTTGGCACACCCACAATGGGGATCTTGATCCTCAGACTAGGAATCTCCAGAACAATGTCTGTTGCGGCATACATCAAACTCTGCGATTGTGCCGGAATGCCGGTTACAACATTAGGCGCAAAACCGGTCGCCGGAAGCGTGATTGTTTGAGATTGGGTCGTTGTTGGAGATTGGACATTGATCGTCACGCCCGCCGAATTGTTATTGGTCGGGTCATTTTGTGCGGAAGTGCTAACGGTTGCAGTGTTGACGATCGGCGGGTTGCCAAGGCTGTTGACCGTGGTGGTGATCGTAATGACCACAACATCTGTGACATTGAGTGTGCCCAAATTCACCGTGACCGTGTAAGGAGCAGGTCCCGGAGTGACCGAGATGGTCCCTGCGTTTCCACCTGCCTGGTAGACGGATGTCACGCTGACCACGTCGAATATCGCAGGCAGAGGGTCGGTCACTACAACGCTCGGAGCAGGCGCATTTCCTGCATTTGTAACGGTCAGAGTAAATACCACGGTCTCCCCAACAGATGCCTGCGATGGGTCGCCCGCCTTTGCGATCGCAGGATCAACGACCAACGCGGCTGTGGCAGTGTAACTGGCGGTATCGCTATCCTGAGGTGTTTCGGCGGTATCAGCTGTTGCGGTGTTATTGATCGTGCCCGCGACTGCCGTAACAAAACAGGAATATGACCATTCCTCGCCAACTTCAAAGTCGGCATCGTTATCGCCGGTAATATCGGGACCGCGCACCAGCACACATGCAGGTATGCTGTCTGAAACGGTCAAACCTGTCAGTGTGATGTTGCCTGTGTTCTCCACGCGCACACGATAGTAAACCGTATCGCCAATTGTCACAGTAATGTTGGTGTCGTTCCACGGACCACTGGCAGATGCACTCACCTCTTTCACAACGTTTAATGACGGCGACGCGGTCAGTGTCGTGGTCTGTGTGTCAGGGTCGCTCACGTTCGGTCCGCTCGGCGGTGTGCCGGTCGCGGTCGCGGTGTTGGCGCGCGACCCGGCGTTGATGTCGGCCTGGGTCAATGTATACACGTTGTTCGTGGCTGTGCAGGCTGCACTCGCACCCGGCGCC
>DATDAG010000265.1:0-2701 GCA_036525495.1 Anaerolineales bacterium | reverse complement strand
TGAGCGGTAACCGGCAGATTCGAACAAGATCGTACCTGGAAAGGGGATATTGGCAGGAGAGTCGCCGGCTGAAAAGATGACCACAGGTTTTTGATTTGCCCGGGCGGCCTCGATTTCTTGTTGTGCTTGAGAGAGAAGGCCCTGATCGATATAATAGTTCCAGTGATACGTCAGCAGGCAAATATCTGCTGACTGAATTTCACTTGCATACCGGTATTGCCGTATCCAGTCTCCGTATACTTCTACTCGTTCTTCCAGGGAGCGATCATTCCAGAGGGATTTGATAATATTATTGAGGTGATAACGGTGTTTTGGGTTGTAATGCTCGCTGCAGGAATACACACGGATCATAAGGTTACATCTTAGCGCACTCAGCCAGCGCGCTTGAGGCGAAAAACTCCCGCATCAATGCCAGCGCCAGCCGCATAATTATTATATATCGAGAGTATCTCAAAGTTCGAAATTTTTAATTCTGTCGGTGAAACCTGCGAAGGCTTTCAACGGTTGCGTCGTTCTTCTCCTGCCACAAGGCTGCACTCAACAGGATCCACATTCCCCAGGAATTATCCGCTTGACCTTGTATGTGGGCATTGAAGAAGCGTCGCAGGGCTTTCTGGTCAAACTCCAATTCGAACAGCCCTTTTTGACCGATAACTTTTTCTTCAAACCACTTGCGCAGCGGGCCTCGCATCCATTTGTCCATGGGTACCGAAAAACCTTTTTTTTCAACGGATTGGTGATGTGTATGCTGGCTTAAAGATTTCCTGAGTGGGATCTTCCCTTCCCCGGTTTGCAGGTTCAGGCATGAGCGCCAGTCGACGCGGCAGGCAGTTTGAATAACGTCTTTATCCAACAGCGGTACGCGGACTTCGAGCGAGTTGTACATGCTCCCCCGATCCACCTTCAGCAGGACCCTGCTCAAATGCCCGGTGAACTCGTTCCAGCGCAACCAATCGGCTGTCGGATCTTGCCGGTGTCCATCATATGCAAACAGGCGAGAGGATCGCGGCATGGGAGGCAATCCCTGAAAGATACTTCTGGCCCAGCCCTCGGAGAGATGGCTGTGGCGATCCTGGTACCATTCACCAATTGTGGCGTAATTCTGAATGCTCCACAGGTTACGGGCATTCGGAAGGTATTTCTGTGCATGCCAGTAAACACTTCTCATCCACTTCGGGTATTTAAATAAGTCAGCATGCAATAAGACTGATTTAAAACGACCAGAATAACCCCAAAATAACTCGTCACCACCATCACCGGAGAGCATGACTGTAGCCCTTTGGCGAGCCAAACGCGATACGAGAAGAGTGGGAAAAATAGAGTAGTCGGCGAAAGGCTCAGTGCATGCATTCACAACATCATCTAGCAATATCAAGGCATCATTTTCTGTGACGTTCTGCAGGATATGCTCCACTTGCAGCTCTTTGGCGTATTGCAGCGCATCAACTGTCTCGTCAAGGTCGCTGTCGTTCATTCCGATCGTGAAAGCAGTGACTGGCTGGTTGGATACCGCCTGCATTTTTGCGGTTACCAGAGGCGAATCGATCCCGCCTGACAAAAAAGCACCGATAGGAACATCGCTGACCATTTGCCGCTTGACCGCTTGGGTAACTGCAGCATCTACGGCTTCGTAAGCATCCGCAGCGCTCAGGTCTGGATCCGGGTTTATTGGGAAATCAAAGAACCTACCCTGGCGGGCGTTTCCACCCGCACCCACTTCAAACCATGTCCCCGGTTCCAGCATGGATACACCTTCATGTGCAGCGTAAGGGGCAGGGATATAACCGAACCGCAGGAACTGCGCCAACCCATCTTGTGAATATTTCAGTTGGCTTGCCCAGGGGTGCGCAGTGATCTGGTTGTACTGCGATGCGAAAACCACCCCTTGAAGAGACTGGAAAACATACAGCGGTTTAATACCCGCAAAATCGCGCGCTAACAAGAGCCGTTTGTCCTGGTTGTCGTAAAACCCAAGCGCAAACATGCCGTTAAATCGCTGCAGGGCTTTGATGCCCCACTCTGCAAGAGCATACAGCACCACTTCCGTATCACCGTTTGAACGAAAGCGCACCCCGCGCTGTTCCAATTCGGTGCGCATCTCTTTGAAATTATACACTTCGCCGTTCATCACGAGAGCATAACGACCATCCGGAGTATGCATGGGTTGGTGTCCTGCAGACGAGAGATCAAGAATTGATAGACGTCGGAAGCCCAGAATACAGTGGCGGTCGTCGCGCCAGAAGCCTTCGTCATCTGGACCGCGGCGGTGCATCAGGCGGGTCAGTGCCGCCATGATATGCTCCGTATCTTCCGGGAGAGTGCTATATGAAAACTGACCTACTATTCCACACATCAATTAAACGATCCTATTAACGCAAACCCCATTGATTTTCTTTTTTGATCGCGCGGATTTTCTCAACCCAGCGCTTGCCCTTTTTCCAATCCTTGTAACCTCGCCACCAGCTGACCGGGTATAAGGTCAAATATTGAAAGAATAGCTTCATCAGCCATTCTCGTTCATAATTCGCATACACTTTTTCTCCGAAATACTTGGCCACAATATAGACGCTGTTTTTTTCAAGCGGAGATAGATCCTCACGAACCATAGATCGGCGCCCACCGCTGGGCGCTCCCAGGTGACTTACCTTCGCCTCGCCATTAAACAGAATGGAATGCCCACTGTGAAATATCCTCAGGCCAT
>DATDAG010000264.1:0-3207 GCA_036525495.1 Anaerolineales bacterium | reverse complement strand
GTATAGGAGGAAGAGATGCCAATCGAATTTGAAGCACCCAAACCGATAGCACAAGCACAATACATGCTCAAAACTGTTGGGGAAGAAATGATGCGCTCGAAATCCCGCCATTTTGACGAGCATGAGCACGATATACCCTGGGATTACATCGAGTTCATGCATACCGCTATGAAGTCAATGGGTGTCGGCTCACTGGCGCCAAAAGAGAAGGGGAATGGACATGATGGCGATGAGAAGAAGGAGAAACGACCACCAATCGCTTATCAGGTTCTTGCGGCGCAGATAGAAGCGCTTGCCTGGGGCGATGTAGGTATGTATCTCGTCACCCCAGGCGGCGGACTTGGCGCGGCGGCAGTCCAGGCGGCGGGGACGCCTGACCAGCGGGCGAAGTTCTTGGCGCGCTTTGGTGAGGAAAAACCGACCTTCGCCGCGATGTGTATGACCGAAGCGGGTGCAGGATCGGACACTGCATCCATTCGCACGCGCGCAGTGTTGGATGAAAGTACCAAGGAATGGATACTCAACGGCGAGAAGATCTTCGTCACGGGCGGGGATAAGTCGTTGACGGAATATGAAAAACTTGGCAAAGGTTTTGTCGTGGTGTGGGCGAGTATTGATCCTTCAGCGGGACGCGCTGGGATGAGGGCATTTGTCGTTGAAAGCGGAACGCTTGGTGTGAAGGTGACCAAGCTGGAGCACAAACTTGGCATTCGCGTGAGCGATACCGCTTCGATCTCACTGGTGGATGCGCGCGTTCCGTACGATTGCATCCTCGGAAGTCCAACAGTTGAGAAGACAACAAAAGGCTTCAAGGGCGCGATGGCGACCTTCGACGCGACGAGGCCTCTCGTGGCAGCTTCGGGTTTGGGCGTCGCGCGAGCCGCTCTCGAATTCCTGAAGGAAAAACTTGCGGAGAACGGCGTCAAGATCCGCTATGGATTGCCGCGCCAGAAGTTGACTTCCATCGAGCGTGATGTGATCGAGATGGATGTGATGTTGAAGTCGGCGTGGTTGATGGTCATCAAGGCAGTGTGGATGGCGGATAATAAAAAGTCGAACGCGCTCGAGTCTTCGATGAGCAAGGTCAAGGCGGGGGATGTGGGGACGAAGATCACGCAGAAGGTGGTCGAGATCTTGGGTCCGCTCGGATATAGCCGCGAGTTCCTTGCCGAAAAATGGTTCCGCGACGCGAAGATCACCGACATCTACGAAGGGACGGGACAGATCAATCGTCTCGTGGTGGCGCGGCAGATTTTGGGTTATAGCGGGAGAGATTTGAGGTAACAAGAATAAACAGTGGTTGAGTAGCCTTGCCGCGCTGAGCGGAGCGATAGAGAAGACGAAGCGTGGCATGGCGTATCGAAACCACCTGTAATTGGAATTTCTTTGCTTATTGGTGGTTTCGATACGGTGGCTATCGCCACCTACTCAACCACCGAAAAAAACATGAAAGTGAGAGTGATATGAAATATCAAATTCACAAAGCAGTAGTGATCGGGGCGGGTACGATGGGGGCTTCGATTGCGGCGCATCTGGCGAATGTGGGTGTGCCTGTGACGCTGCTCGATATTGTCCCGAAGGACGCTCCAGCGGACGACAAGGTTGCTCGCAATAAGATCGTTTCTGACATGTGGGAGAAGTGCCTGAAAGCCAAACCCGCCAACCTGATGTCTGCGGACTTGAAGACATTCGTCACGCTGGGAAACCTGGAAGATGATTTTAGCGCGGTCGGTGAAGCGGATTGGATCTGCGAAGCCATAGTCGAGAATCTCAAGATCAAACAGGATTTGATGACGCGAATTGATGAGATCCGCAAGCCGAATGCGATCATTTCCACGAACACATCAGGTATTCCTGTGAAAGATATAGCCGAGGGGCGCTCTATGGAGTTCAAGAAGCATTTCCTCGGGACGCATTTCTTCAACCCGCCGCGCTATTTGAAGTTGCTGGAAGTCATCCCGACCAAGGATACATCGAAGGATGTGGTTGAGTTCATCAGTCACTTTGGCGAGTATCGGCTGGGCAAGGGGATCGTGCTGTGCAAGGACACGCCCAACTTCATCGGTAACCGACTTGCGTTTGGCACGGGCGCTTTCGGCATGGATTTCATCTTGAAGAACGATTACACCGTGGATGAAGTCGATTCCATTACTGGACCTTTGATCGGTCGCCCCAAAACGGCAACTTTCAGGCTGATAGACCTGGTTGGTGTCGACGTGTGGGATCATGTCGGACGCAACCTGGCACCGTTGATCCCGCATGACAAACTAGGGCAGGAATATCTCAAAGCCGAAGCCCCAAATAAACTCATTTCTACACTGATCGAACGCAAGTGGCTGGGTAACAAAACCAAGGTCGGTTTTTATAAACAAACACGGAATGAGGAGGGGAAGAAAGAATTTTGGTCGCTGGATCTGAAGACGCTTGAACATACGCCCCCGACCAAGCCGCGCTTTGATTCTGTCAAGGCGGCGAAGGATGTCGAGGGATTGGGTGACAGGCTCAAGGTCATGCTTGAAGCGGACGACAAGGCGGCGGAACTGGTCAAAGCGTTGACGTATCAAGGTTTCCAGTACGCTTCATCCATCATCCCTGAAGTTGCGGATACAGTGAAGCCGATCGACGACGCAGTCCGCTGGGGGTTCATGCACGAAGCAGGTCCGTTCGAGACGTGGGATATGCTCGGCGTGAAGGAAACCGTCAAGAAGATGAAGGCAGCCGGATATCCTACCGCCAAATGGGTGGATGCTATGCTCAAGGCTGGCGTCGAGTCGTTCTATCAGTATAAGAATGGCGAGAAGGTTGGCGTGTATGATGTAACGAAGCAAAAATATGTGAAGATCAAGAAGCCCGCGGGTATGATCGTTTTGAAGCAGACAAAAGTTGTTTCAAAAAATGCGGGCGCATCGCTGCGTGACATGGGCGATGGCGTCGCGTGCCTTGAGTTCCATACCAAGATGAACGCGCTCGATGAAGACATCATGAATATGACCATTGAGGCGTTTGAGCGGCTCGATGCCGATTTCGATGGTCTTGTGGTCGGCAACGAAGCGGATAACTTCAGCGCGGGCGCAAACCTGTTCATGATGGTGGTCGGCGCGCAACAGGGTATGTGGGACATGCTCGAAGCCGCCGTGAAAAAACTGCAGGATATGAACATGCGCATGCGTTACTCGCCGAAACCGATCGTGGTGGCTCCTGCGGGGC
>DATDAG010000263.1:0-14117 GCA_036525495.1 Anaerolineales bacterium | reverse complement strand
GAAGGAAGTCAATAAAGCGTGGAAACGCCTCTTTCCTTCAGCGGAGGCTGAACCCGCCACCCAGATCCTATCCAAGGCTGAGGCTGGTCCAGAATCGTTCTCGCTCCAACGCGGCAAGCCGCGCGATTCACAAAAGATCGCAGAACTGATCACCAGGCTGAGCAAGGGCAAACGTTCCATGAACCGCGACGAAGTGATGGATGCTTTCGGCGACGAAGCCTTCCTGCTGCTTCAGATGGGCGATGATCTTGTGGGTGTGGCAGGCTGGCAGGTGGAAAACCTGGTGGCGCGCACGCTCGACCTGTATCTCGACCCCAAAGCCCGCGCTGACAAAGCCCTGCCTCTGCTTCTTAATGAGATCGAACGCGCCTCGAGCGAACTGCAATGCGAAGCATCGCTCATCTTCCCGCCCATGGACCTGGTTGGTTTTGACTCGGTCTGGAAGCAGGTCGGCTATGAGCGCCGCACAGCCGAATCCCTAAGCGTGCAGGCATGGACAGATGCCGCCATCGAATCGATGCCCAAGGGTTCGGCGTTATTCTTCAAACAACTCCGCGCAGATCGCGTCCTCCGTCCGATCTAAGTGTGCCATTGATTGATAATGCAATAGGTCAGCAGATTGGTTTATGATAAGGAGGGAAGCGCAATTTGATCGAAAAATTTCAGGCACTGCCTGAATAGACTAGTACTCCAACAACTTAAAGTTGGAAGTTTATATAAGAGTAACTCGAATATCTTTTACCCTGCAGTTTTATCTTGTTCGAGTACTAGTGTAGAATAACACCACACTGATCTGCGCATACTCGAATGGCTAATTTTCTCGAAAACGTCCTCTATATATTTCAAAGAGTCAACTGGCTGAGCGTCCTCGACATTCTGCTCGTTACGCTCATCTTTTTTGCCGTGCTGTACTCGCTCCGCGACACTCAGGCAATGGTCTTGTTGCGCGGTGTGATCTTTTTGGTCGTCATGCTGGTGTTGTTCACAACACTGGTCGAACTCCCTGCCTTTTCGTGGCTCGTACAAAATTCACTGCCTGCCATGCTCCTTGCGATACCGGTCATCTTTGCGCCGGAGATACGCCGCGCGCTCGAGCGCCTAGGTCGCGCAGGCATATTTACCATGACCCTCAATCCCAACGTCGCTCAGGCGGCTGACGTGGATATGCCCAAAGTCCTCAACGCCATCGTCGAAGCCGCCACACGCCTCTCTGCCAGGCAACACGGCGCACTCATCGTCATCCAGCGACAGGATAATCTTGATCAATACCTCGAGACCGGCGTGCAGATGCGCGCGCACGTTACACCCGAACTGTTGTTACAGATTTTCTTTCCTGACACGCCCCTGCACGACGGAGCAGTCATCATTGCCGATGGGCGCGTGGTCGCCGCGGCATGTGTCATGCCGTTATCTGCCAGCGGCGTATTGAACCGGACGCCGGAACGTCAGATGGGACTACGACACCGCGCCGCTTTGGGCATATCGGAAGCCAGCGATGCAGTATCTATCGTCGTATCCGAAGAGAGCGGCTCCATATCCATTTCACACGCTGGGCGCATGATCCGCCGCATCGAGCCGGAACGTTTGGAAAGGATCCTCGCCGCGTTCTTCCGTCCCGATACCACCACGCCACAACATGTATGGATGAAGCGTTTCTTCCCTTATTTTTTCCCAAGGAAGGATGAATAACATGCGCCGCTTCGCAGCGAACATTCGCACCTTCCTGCTTGCGCTTGTGCTTGGCATATCGGTCTGGGTTTCCGCAGTGACCGCGGCAGACCCCGACGAAGTACGCATTTACCCGGCTGCGATTCTCATCGAGATCATCGGCAACGACCCATCGCTCATCATCACGAGCGAAATCCCAAAAGAAGTTGAGATCACGTTACGTGCGCCGCGTTCAGTGTGGGAACAATTAACGGCACGTGAAGATTCTGTACAGGCGACATTGGATCTCTCGGGACTCGGCGCCGGTGAACATCTTGTGAAGATCCAAGCCCGTGTCCTCGTGCAACCTTATCAGATCGTTCTCGCGGACCCGGAAACTGTCACTGTTATGCTTGAGCCGAACGCCACCCGAACCCTGCCCCTTGACCTTTCGCTGAGTGGGCTTCCGGCGATCGGTTATCAGGCAGGCGATGTGAGAATTGACCCAACCGATGTGGTCATATCGGGACCGGAATCTATCGTGAATCAGGCTGTCCGCGCTCGCGTCTTTGTAAGTTTGGACGGCGCTCGTGAAAATATCGAACAATCGAACCCCATCCAGATCGTGGATGAGAACAACACGGTCATCCGGGGTCTCACTGTCACACCTGAATCCGTCCAGGTGAATGTGCCGGTCAGCCAGCAGGGTGGGTTCCGCGACTTGGCGGTAAAAGTTGTTGTAACAGGGCAGATCGCGGCGGGCTATCGCCTTGAAAACATATCAGTCTTTCCGCCAGTGGTCACTGTGTTTTCGTCCGATTCGGAACTTGTAAACTCTCTACCTGGTATCCTCGAAACACAGCCGCTCGATCTGCAAAACGCCAATGAAGACATCAGCACGCGGCTGGCATTGAACCTGCCGGAGAATGTAACACTGGTCGGAGCGCAGACTGTGCAGGTGACCGTGGGTATCTCACCCATCCAAACCAGCCTGACACTATTGAACCAGCCGATCAATGTGATCGGGTTAACCGAGGGTCTGGCTGTGCGGATCTTCCCGCAAACTGTGGATGTGATCATCTCCGGTCCGCTCCCCGTGTTGGATGCGTTGACGCCGCAGGATGTGATCGTGACAGTGGATGTGACAGGACTTGGCTTGGGCACGCACCAACTCATCCCCGTTGTGGATGTGCTGGTGGAGAATGTGGATGTGGAATCCATTTTGCCCGGGACGATAGAAGTGGTAATATCTCCCCCCGGCACACCGACGATCACACCCTTCCCTACGCCGTAAAAATCCATCACCCCTACCCTCTACCCTATCGGGCACACGTCCCACAGGGAGAGGGGGAAAAGTAGATATGACAAAACCAATTGTAGCGCTCGTTGGCCGACCCAACGTTGGAAAAAGTACATTGTTCAACCGCCTTGTCGGTGAACGCATGGCGATCGTGGACGATACGCCCGGCACCACGCGCGACCGTCTCTTTGGGGAGGCTGAATGGAACGGATGCGTATTTCACGTGGTTGACACAGGCGGTATCGACCCTACGCATGGCGGCAATACTCCACTCTCCATCGGTTCTGCGGATTTTATCGAGGAGATCAAGTCTCAGGCGCAGGTGGCGATCAGTGAGGCAGATGCAGTTCTATTCGTCAACGATGGCGAAGCGGGGGTTACATCCCCTGATCTGGAAGTGGCAAGCATCCTGCGCAAGTCACAGAAAAAAATGGATGACGGGACTTTCTTCCCCCCAATCTTTGTTGTGGTTAACAAATGCGATAACGAAGAGAGACGGAACAATGCGGTTCAATTCTACGAGTTGGGCTTGGGTGACCCCATTGCGATTTCTGCATTACACGGAACAAGTTCGGGCGACATGCTCGATACTTTGGTGGCATCTTTCCCTGAAGAGGATGAAAAAGAGGAAGACGAGAATATCAAAATTGCCCTGGTGGGCAAGCCGAACGCGGGAAAATCGAGCTTGTTGAACAAGCTGGTCGGGAAGGAACGTGCGATCGTGAGCGAGATCCCTGGTACAACACGTGATGCGACAGACACGGTCATCGATGTGGATGGGTTGCCCGTTACTCTGATAGACACGGCGGGCATCCGTCGGCGCGGAAAGATCGAGCCGGGCGTGGAGCAGTTCAGTGTGTTGCGTTCGTTCAAGGCAATTGAGCGGGCGGATGTTGCATTGCTGATGATCGATGCAACGACAGGCATCACGTCACAAGACGCGCATATTGCTGGATTTATTCTCGATCAATGGAAGTCCTGTGTGGTGGTCGTCAATAAATGGGACGCGATCGAAAAAGATTCTTTCACAATGGATGCCTATACTAAAAAGATCCTTTCCGATCTGAACTTCATGGATTATGTGCCTCTGTTGTTCATCTCTGCATTGACCGGTCAGCGCGTGGAGCAGGTGATGCCGATGGCATTGCGCGTACAGGAGGAACGTCTCGCTCGGTTGACAACATCCAAGATCAACTCAATCATTCATAAGGCGCAGGACGCGCATCCGCACCCGGCACACGCGGGACGGCAATTGAAAATGTTCTACGGAACTCAAGTACGCAGCGACCCGCCTACGTTCATGATCTATGTTAACGAACCAAAGTTGATGCACTTTACCTATCTCCGCTATCTTGAGAATCAAATTCGCGAGGAGTATGGATTCTTGGGAACGCCTATACGGATCGTTTTGAAGGGACGGAGGGAGTAATTGGTAACTGGGGAGAAAGGAATTAGAACTGAAGACAAATAACAACCGTCAGCAAAAGCTGACGGTTGTTGCTATAATCCATCAAGTTCACTGTGGAGGGCATGGTCAATGCATGATGTATATGATTATGTGATTATTGGAAGTGGTTTTGGGGGAAGTGTTTCAGCAATGCGTTTAACCGAAAAGGGCTACTCAGTATTAATCCTCGAACGTGGAAAACGTTTTGAAGACAAAGACTTCCCTAAGACCAACTGGAATCTTCCCAAATACCTTTGGCTCCCTGCCCTGCGCTTCCACGGTTTCTTCGAGATGACCTTCATGAACGGACTACTCGCCCTGCATGGAAGCGGCGTCGGTGGGGGGAGTCTCGGTTACGGCAACGCCCTCGTTGAACCTGACGACCGTCTCTTCGAATCGCCCTCGTGGAGTCACCTCAACGATTGGAAGAAGGAACTCCAGCCGCATTACGACACCGCGCGCAAGATGCTCGGCGTGACGCGCAATCCACGTACTCTCCCTGCTGACGAGGTATCCAAACAGATCGCCGAGTCGCTGGGCTATGGTCACACCTTCGAGCCGCTCCCTGTTGGCGTCTTTTTCGGGGAGGAAGATGTCACTGTCGCTGATCCATTTTTCGGCGGCGAAGGACCCGAGCGCACGGGTTGTAATTTCTGCGGCGGATGCATGGTCGGATGCCGCTACGGCGCCAAGAACACCCTCGTCAAGAATTATCTGTATTTTGCCGAAAAGAACGGAGCGGAAGTCATCGCAGAATCCAGAGTGGTGGATATAAAAACCCTCACCCCAACCCCTCTCCCTGGGGGAGAGGAACAAAGGGTGAGGGAGGATAGTGCCCGTTACGAGGTGCATTATCAATCATCCACATCGCTGCTCAAACAAAAACAAATCGTCTTAGCAAAAAATGTCATCGTCTCTGCAGGGACACTGGGAACGCTCGAATTGCTCTTCCGCTGCCGAGACGAAACGCGATCACTACCCCACATTCCACAACAACTCGGAAACCGCGTGCGGACGAACAGCGAAAACATCCTTGCTGTCACCACCCGCAAACGTGATATAGACTACTCGAAAGGCATCGCCATCTCATCCATCTTCAACGCCGACGAAATGACGCGCGTAGAGCCAGTCCGTTACTCCGATGGGCAGAATTTCATCCGTGTGTTGACCGCGCCGCTGATTGACGGCAAAAACAACCTGTTTATGAGATTTGCAAAAACAATATGGGCGATCATCCATGCCCCGTGGGATTTTCTCTACTCAAAGTTCTTCGCAAACTGGGCGCGCTACACGACGATCCTGCTTGTCATGCAGACCGAAGAAAACCTGACGCGCATCCGCTTTGGTCGCAGTTTCTTCACCTTTGGCCGCAAGGGACTGGTCATTCAACATGAAGAAGAGCATAGCGCCAGCGGATTATTTCTTGCCAACTACATCACCCGCATCTTTGCCAAAAACATGGACGGCATCCCCCAAACCGCCTTCACCGACAGCCTCTTCAATTTCCCTTCCACCGCGCACCTGATGGGCGGCGTCCCATTTGGGAGAAACGATCACGAAGGTGTGATCGACCTCGATTTTCAAGTCTTTAATTACCCTGGCCTGTACGTTGTGGATGGTTCCGTCATGCCTGCCAACCCTGGCGTCAACCCGTCACTGACGATCACTGCGCTGGCAGAATATGCAATGAGCAAGATAGAGAAAAAATCCTAGCCACGGATTTCACTGACTCACACAGATAGATTTTTTGGAGGATTGATGACCGAGTTACTTTACAAAGAGCAGACTTTTTCAGTAATTGGGGCAGCAATGGAAGTTCATAAAATTCTTGGACCAGGCTTTCTGGAAGCAGTTTATCAAGCCGCACTAGAAAGAGAACTGGCACTTCGTGAGATTCCCTTTGAAGCTATAGTGAAACTACCTGTGGTTTATAAAGATGTTACAGTTGGTATCCATGAAGCCGATATTGTAGTAGACAATAAATTCATTCTTGAATTAAAGTCAATATCAAAACTCAATGCCAGTCACCAAGCCCAAGCAATTCAACAGGGCTTCGCCTTGCGCTCCTGCTCAATTTCGGCGCAGGCTCTCTTGAACATTGCAGAGTCATCAAATAAAACAAAAGAAAAAATCAGTGACCATCCGTGAAATCTGTGGCTAAATTTATGACCAACTTCTCCCCCTCCCTATCCTTCGCCCAACAACTTGACCAACAAGACCCTCTCGCCTCTTACCGCGAGCAATTCGTCATCACCGACCCTGACCTTGTCTACCTCGACGGTAACTCGCTGGGAATGATGCCCAAGGTTGCACAAGAGAGAGCCAAACAAGTCGTTGAACAAGAATGGGGCAACGACCTCATCCGCGGCTGGAACAAAGGCTGGTGGGACGCGCCCAAACGTGTCGGGGATAAGATCGGTCAACTCATCGGGGCAGCAGCTGGACAGACACTTGTCAATGACACGGTCTCCCTCAATTTATACAAACTCGTCATGGCGGTGTTGACGTATCAACCTGAAAAGAAACGCGTCATCACAGATACGCTCAATTTCCCTTCTGATCTTTATATTCTGCAGGGATGTGCAAACACACTAGGCAACCGCCATGAGATCATCCGCATCGGCTCAAACGACAACGACATCATCCCCGACCTCGCCGCGCTCGAATCCGCCATCAACGAAGATACTGCCCTCGTCACCCTCTCACACGTCGTCTTCAAGAGCGGCTATATCTATGACATGCAGCGCATCACCGACCTCGCTCACAAAGCAGGCGCGCTCGTCCTATGGGATCTCAGTCATTCCGTCGGCTCCGTCCCCGTCCACCTCGACGATTGCAACGTAAATTTCGCCATCGGCTGCACCTACAAATACCTCAACGGCGGCCCCGGCGCACCCGGCTTTCTCTACGTCAACAAAAACATCCAGGAAAAGATCACCTCACCCATCTGGGGTTGGTGGGGGCAAAAAAATCCCTTCGACTTCGGCCTCGACTACGAACCCGCTCCGGGCGCACAACGCTTCCTCGTCGGCACACAAGCGATGCTCTCGCTGCTCACCATGGAAGCCGCGCTCGAACCGACTCTTCAGGCAGGCATGGACACCATCCGCGCCAAATCCATTTTGATGACAGACTACGCTTCCTACTTAACAGAAACCTGGCTCACCCCTCTGGGCTTTTCCCTCGGCTCCCCAATTGACTCTGCCATGCGTGGCTCACACATCTCTATACGCCATGCAGACGGATACCGCATCAACCGCGCGCTGATCGAAGAGATGAACGTCATCCCCGACTTCCGCGCACCCGATAACATCCGTTTGGGATTCGCCCCACTTTACACATCCTTCTCAGAGATACGGGAAGGCTTCGACAGGATCAAACGTGTGATGGAAGAGAAACGGTACGATAATTATCCCCAGCAAAAATTAACGGTAACATAGGGGAGACATGTCACCAATCAAAAGCAACCCCCGCATTGTCAAACATCCCTTTGCCGACCTTATGCAGGGTGCGCGGTTGGATTCCTACGAACATAGCAGTGGCGAAATCCACATGCAGGTGAAGGGACTGGAGATCGTTAATTCCGAATTGTTTGAACGAGATGGCACCATCATGGAGCGCGTCACTGCCAGACACGTTCCGTTGAAATTATCCTTTTCCAATATACAACAACTCAACCTCGCAGACTTCTTCACATCGCTCGATCAAGTTACCCCAGACGACCCCTCCCGCATCATTGCCTACTTTTATTCCTGGGTACAACCAGGCATGGACAATATCTTTCACATGCTCGGTTTACGCAGTCCCAACGATGCAGGTATGAACTTCTTCACAAGCAGAGTCTCTCACGAACAGGGCGAGAGCGGAGAATTGTTCACGCTTGAACGCGATTATTCGCCCTCCCCACCAATGCCTGAAGGCGAAGTCCCCCAACCCTACGACATCTATGACCGCTTCGGCGGAGACCCGGTATCCTTTGGGCTTAATGGGATTATTATCGATAATAAACTCTTCGTTGGCGGGATCGAAAATCAACCCGATCAACGCCCTGATGAGATCGGTGCAGTGCTGAATATTGGGGAGAAGCCAAGTGCCTGGGTAAAAGAGGATCAGTCCCAAAATCCGAATGACCGTACCGTGGAAAAAGGCGAAGGCTCACAGGGAATGTCTCCTGAAGAGACGAACTGGGTGATCGAACGTTTGAAGAAGAATGAAAGCGTCCTCATCCATTGCGTCGCAGGGATGAACCGCTCCACCACGATCACATGCGCCGTGTTGATGCAACTAGAAGGTTTGACCGCCGAGCAGGCGCTTGAGCGCGTGTATGAAACCCACCCTTGGGCAAAACCAGATTCGCATCATTGGCTAATTTTGAGGTGGTTGGAAACGTCAAAAAGCAAATGAGCCAGAGACAATGCATCTCTGGCTCATTCTTATTTCTTTACTTTAGTTCCAACACAATGGACGAACTCCCATCTTCAGAAGTGATCGTCAAAAGGATTCCGTCCAGCGCAAACTTCGTTGCTCCCTGTAATGCGCCAAACACACCCAACTCCTGTTCTCCAACGGGATCTTCGCAAAACATCAGCGTAGACTCAACAGGATCAAACGTGATTGTATCGCCATCCATGGAATATCCCCCGCCAAAGCCGTTACAACCCACATTCCCGCTCATTTGACCGTCTTTGAATTCAATGGTTGTTTCCACATTAGCCACGGCATGGATCCCGTTGTACGAAACCAGTTTCCACCCTCCCTCAATCGAAGCGGACGCTCCGCCTCCACAAGCGGCTAAAATCATAACCGCCAACAGTCCGATCATTATTTGCTTCACTTATATCTCCTTTATTCGTCTTCATTGTAATGACGATTTTATCCGTGATATGTTCCCTTCATTGATTTCACTAGCACCCATGTTCTAATAATGTTACAATCCACCTTCGCAGGAGAGAACCATGTCCCCTACTATTACTGTTGAACAATTAAGCAAAACTTACAAAGTGCCCGAACGCGAAGGCGGATTCGGCGCAGCGGTGAAGAGTTTCTTCAAACGCAAGTACAAAGATGTGGAAGCCGTTAAGAAAGTGGACTTCAATATCGAGCAGGGAGAGATCGTCGGATTTCTCGGACCGAATGGCGCAGGGAAAACAACCACGCTCAAAATGCTTTCTGGCTTGCTTCATCCCACAGGCGGAAAAGCAACCGTACTGGGCTACACTCCCTGGGAACTCAAACAAGATTACCTACGCTCGATGACCCTCGTGATGGGTCAACGCAACCGTCTGTCATGGGACATCCCCGCGGCGGATTCGTTCCTGCTTGGGCAAGCCATTTACCGCATCCCAGATAATGAATACAAAGCAACTTACAAAGAACTCAACGAATTGCTCGAACTAGAGCCATTGATGAAGAAACCTGTCCGCAACCTATCGTTGGGCGAAAGGATGAAATGTGAGATCGCCGCAGGTCTTTTACACCGACCGAAAGTCTTGTTTCTCGATGAGCCCACCATTGGTTTGGATATTTCAGGTCAGGTGAAGATCCGTGAGTTTTTGCGCGAGTACAATAAACGCACAGGCGCAACCATCCTGCTTACCAGTCACTACATGGCGGATGTCACTGCCTTGTGCGAGCGCATTATCATCATCCATCACGGACAGCTCAAATACGATGGCGGCATCAACAATCTTTCACGCCGCATCGCCCCGTTCAAACTCATCGGCGTTACGCTGGGAGAGGTGAACGGGAAAGACCTGTCCCAGTATGGTGAACCAGTTCAAAATGAGGAAGATGCGGAAAAGTCCTTCATCCAGGTCAAAGCGGAGGATGTCACCAAGGTCACGTCGCGTATGCTGTCCGATCTTCCCATCCACGATATAACGATCACCGACCCGCCCATCGAAGACGTGATCGAAAGGGCGTTCAACGAATAGATCATGCTAAACATCTTCAAACGACTCTGGCTTGTGAATTGGGCGGAGCAATGGCAGTACCGTGCCAACCTTGTGATGTACATTTTGTACTGGCTTGTTTCGCCGATCATCTATCTCGCCGTGTGGACGAGCATCGCCACTGCCAACGGCGACGTGAAAGGTCTGACCGCCAACGACTTCGTCACGTATTACATGATCCTGCTCATCTGCGACCAACTCACGAGTAACATCATCATTCACATCTTCGCATACAAAGTTCAGGACGGATCGCTTTCGGGTGAGTTGATCAAGCCGATTCATCCGATGCTGACAAATACGCTAGTGAACGACATCGCATTCAAGACGTTGAACATGATCGTGCTGACTCCGATCTGGATCGTGCTTGCGCTTCTTTTCAAACCCGATTTTGCCTCTGTTTCGATCGGCGGGATCCTACTCTCGATCCCCGCCCTCCTGCTCGGATACATGATCAACTTCCTGTTGTCTGGCGCGATCACATCGCTGGCATTCTGGACGACGAGAGTCTATTCGATCCACGAGTTCTATTATGCGATGATACTTTTGTTTGCTGGACAGTTCGTCCCGCTAACGTTGATGCCCGATGTAATCCAGAGCATTGCCCGCATCTTGCCATTCCAGTTATTCATGTACACACCGATACAAATCATACAGGGGAATCTGGCAATGAATGAAATTCTTCAAGCATACCTCACAGGCGTGATATGGCTCGTTGTTGTGTTCATATTGTTCCGTTTTATATGGCGCAACGGCGTCAAACAATACTCCGCAGTGGGAGCGTGACATGCATGCGCTAAAACTCATCTTCACCTTCTTCAAGGTCAATGTGCAAATGTCGCTTGCTTATCGGGCGGATACGGTTGTCAACATCCTTCTCAACATCATGTGGCTGGGCTGGGAGTTGTTAGGGTTGTCCATCATTTTCAGCAACACCGAAACGCTCGGCGGCTGGGGCTTCGGTGAGTTGATCGCACTGTTGGGCGTCTTTCGACTCGTAAATACGATGATGATGTCACTGATCTGGCCCAACACGGAGAAATTCAACCAATCCATCCGCGACGGCTCGATGGATTACACCATCCTGCAACCCGTCAACAGCATGTTCCTGGTCACGTTCTCGCGCATCAGCGTCTGGCGCATCTGGGATTTGCTGCTTGCCATCACCTTGATCGTGGTCGGTGTGAATATGGCAGGCGACGTGGCAACCCCGTTTAGCATTCTCAACTTCGTTTTATTGACCATTTCTGGAACCATCGTCATCTACAGCCTGTGGATCGTGCTGATCGCATTTACGTTCTATTTCACCAAGTTCGATAACAACGTCACCATTTTACAGGCTTTGCTCGATGCGGGACGTTATCCAGTGACCGTGTATCCCGTATGGTTGAAGATCATCGTCACGTATCTTATTCCCATCGCAGTGGCAACGACCATCCCCCTCCAGGCATTGCGGCAGGACCTGGGTCAATGGCAGGTATTGATGTTCGTGGGAATTGGGATTGTAAGTTTCCTAATCGCTTCGAAGGTGTGGAAGGAAGGCTTGAAGAGGTATAGCGGGGCGAGCAGTTAAGGGTTATTAGAGTAGGGGCGACCCAACATTACCCGTTGAAACTGTCGAAAAAGTCCCTTTTCAAAAACTGCTCGTTTGAAAGTGGGAGAAAAACATCGAAAAGCGCTCTGTTTTTGTGTTCCTAGCAGCATTTTGGCGACTTTTGATCCCATTTTTGAGCCCTCAGTGGGAAGTTTTTGTAGAGATTTTTTGAGTAATGGGTTTTTCGACAGTCTCGTTAGGATGACTTACTTTCACCTGGCGGGTCACCCCTACGGTTAAATCCAATCCGATTGAACAACGTGATCCCCGCCGCGGCAGAGACATTGAGCGACTCGACCTTCCCGCTGATCGGTATGCGAATCTTTTGCGTGGCGGCGTTCTCGATCTCAGGTGTACAGCCATCTTTTTCACTGCCGAAGACAATAAGCAGGCGCTCTGGTATGGACGTAATCTCCTCCACGGATTTGTTCGCGCTCATGGCGGTGACGAGTAATGTTTCATTATTGGCTTTGCAATACGCGAGAAAATCCTTTGTTGAGACAGGTATCATCGGCAGGGAGAACATATAGCCGCGGCTGGCGCGGATCAAGCGGCGGTCGTAGAGGTCAATGGGATCCATATTCAATAAAATGATCCCGCCAACGCCCAGCGCAAGAGACGTCCGTGTGATGTTGCCGATGTTGCCTGAGATGGTCAAGTCTTCCAGAACAACGATATCTTTTTTGATGGATTTCAACGCTTCCAAACCGACGGTCTTGGGCGTTTCAGCGATCGCAAAAATGCGTGACATCTTATCGTTGGCAAAGATCTTCTTCGAGGTGCGTTTTGCCACTTCGTGAATGGTTGCGCCTGCTGTCAACTTTTCACGCAAGGTATCCGAGATGATTTCTTCCCCTGCATGGTAGACCGACTCCACTTCCACGCCCGCATCGAGTGCCTGCAGGATGTTCTCTTCATCGTCAATCAGAATCTGATTGAGTTCGCGCCGTCCATCACGATGCAATATTTTGCGAATGGAATGAGATAAAGGATGGTTGAGCGAATCAATGAAGAAGGGGTTGAAAGTTTCGTTTTCGGTCATGAGTTGATAATATGCGTTTACGGAGTGTGTGTCAAGAAAGGTTTTTCAGCTTCCGATGGTGGTTCGAAAAGTTTTGCCCATTCTTCCAATTCATTCCGATTGACGTGGAATGTTCCAGCAGGAAGTTCGGAGTTCCTTTTTTCCAGCCTTCGCCACAGTTCATCTGCTTCAACTTGTAGATAGTGCAATTCAACTTCTGCACCTAGTGTTTCGGCTTCGAATCTATATCGAAGTCGTTCTTCACGAGACCAAAAGCCGTTCTCCAAAATGGCATTTGCCCCAAGCATAAGTGCGCGCTTCGCAACATCCCATTGAAGTGATTCAACTGGTGTACGCAAGCGGTCCAGTTCAGGGATATCGGTTGAGTCAGCCAGGATCGCTGAAATCCACTCGTCGGGACAGAGCCGAAGAGCGTGGTGCTTTCATTCCAACTCTTTCGCAAGCGTTGTTTTGCCTGGACCGGGTAATCCGCAGATTGGGTGAAGCGTTGCCATAAAGTAAAATACAACCATGCAGATTATCCATTTGGACGAACAGATCCTCGTCGTCAACAAACCCGCAGGGATACCCGTACTGCCTGACGGCTGGGAGAAGGATGCACCGTATCTGGTAAAGATGCTTGAGGAGGAGTACGGAAACCCTTCGACAAGCTCAGGACGAGGAATATGGATCGTCCATCGCCTCGACAAAGTGACCAGTGGCGTGATGGTTTTCGCACGGACAGCCAAAGCGCACCGCACCCTTAACATCCAGTTCGAGAACCGGGAGGCGGAGAAGATCTATCATGCCATCGTGGAGGGTGGACCAAAATGGCATGAAAAGGTCACAAAGTTCCCATTGCTTGCCAATGTGGGGAAAAAGCACAGGACAGTGGTCAATGACCAAAAGGGGAAACCGTCTGAGACGAGATTTAGAAAATTGAAACAGTATCAATCGTCGGCATTGGTCGAAGCGAAGCCGATGACGGGGAGAACGCATCAGATACGCGCCCATGCCGCGGCGTTGGGGCATCCGCTTTTAGGCGATGTCCTGTACGGCGCATCAGAAACGGACATCATCACACGCCCCACGTTGCACGCCTGCTCACTGACGATTGTACATCCTGAGACGAATGAACGGCTCACATTCAAAGCGGAACG
>DATDAG010000262.1:0-7325 GCA_036525495.1 Anaerolineales bacterium | reverse complement strand
GTGCGCGATTTTGAAGTGCAGCTGCGGCGACTCGATGGCACGCTTATATGGGTGAGTGACACGGCACGCGCGGTCAAAGACGATCGTGGTCAGGTGCTGTATTACGAAGGACGCCTGGAGGACATCACTGAACGCAAGAGATATGAGGATGAAATTCGTCGCCAAAAGGAATATTACGAGGCGCTCTTCCTTAGCAGCCCGGTTGCTGTAGTAACCACCGACTTTGAAGCTACGGTTGTCTCTTGGAACCCAATGGCGGAGAAGCTATTTGGATATACAGAGGAAGAGGTTCTCGGTCAGAAATTAGATAGTTTGCTTACCAAAGCCTCCACACTTCAGGAAGAATCGCCCGGTTACATTCGGCAGATGTTAACCACTAAGCGTATGCATGCGACTACCAGGCACAATCGCAAAGATGGTTCCCTTGTGGATGTGGAGGTGCTGGCTGTGCCGGTTATTGTAGCAGGGAAACAGGCGAGATTCATCATGATCTACCATGACATCAGTGAACTTCAAGATGCACGACGGGCTGCGGAAGCAGCTAATAAGGCCAAAAGTACATTCCTGGCAAATATGAGTCATGAATTGCGCACTCCACTGAATGCAATCATTGGTTTTACGAGGTTGGTCAAGCGGCGTTCTGAGAATATCCTGCCAAAGAAACAAATCGACAACCTAGACAAGGTATTAATAAGCGCTGACCATCTACTTGGGCTGATCAACACCGTCTTAGAATTAGCCAAGATCGAGGCGGGACGCATTGTTGTGCGCCCTGTTCGTTTTGAGCTAGATCCTCTCATTGGCGTTTGCTTTCAAATGGTTCGGCCACTTATCAAGAATAAGGATTTATTGCTGTTGAAAGAGGTAGATCGAGAGATACCTACGCTCTTTACAGATCGAGATAAGTTGCAGCAGATTCTGATCAATCTCTTAAGTAACGCGATCAAGTTCACTGAAGCGGGGATAATTACGGTCACCGCTCAGCTGCAAGAGAATGCAATTGCCATCGACGTGAAAGATACAGGCATCGGCATCCCCCAGGAATCATTAGATCAGATCTTTGAAGTCTTCCATCAAGTTGATGGGAGTACAACCCGGCAATATAGTGGCACAGGCATGGGGCTGTCGATTAGCCGCCAATTGGCCCGACTTTTAGGTGGCGATGTGACAGTTGAAAGCACCGTTGGGGTGGGCTCGACCGGTACTATTTACTTGCCTGTTCACTATGGGGGTGTTCCAACAAAGGTCGCCGATGGTATCCAGGACCAAAATTAGATCCTGGAAAAATAGCTTGTGGACAGTGGTTTTGTATAAAAAGGAGATTCGGAGCCATGAGCTTAAATCCGCGATTTACAAATAAACTGCATGCCAGGGTCTTAGGCTATCGATGGGTGAAAGCCCTTCACTTTGTAGTATTACTCACCCTGTTAGTAGCTGTGCCGTGCGCGAATGCTCAAGAGGGTGGTCAAGCTGAATTTCCAGATAACAATGCGCAATTCGACCACCTTTCCGTTCAGGAGGGTCTCTCCCAGGTTACTGTCGAAGCCATCTTGCAGGACAGCAAGGGGTTCATTTGGATTGGCACTGCGGATGGGCTTAACAAGTACGATGGCTATAAGTTTACAGTGTACAAGCACGATGTAGAGAAACCCTTTAGCATTGGAGCGAATTCAATCCAGGTTCTGTATGAAGACTCAGATGGAATGATATGGGTTGGCACAGATGGTGGTGGATTGAATAAGTTCGATCCTACCACGCAGCGATTCACACAGTATGTAAACGATCCGGAGGATCCTAACAGCCTTGGAAGCGATTCGGTCTTTGAGATCTATGAAGATCGTTCTGGGACATTATGGGTTGGCACATTCTGGGGTGGGGGACTACACAAGTTTGAGCGCGAGACGGAAAAATTTACCCTTTATGCTTTCAACTGGGATGACCCCAATGGCTTATGGGGTGAAGGAATCTTTGTAATTCACGAAGACGAGGATGGGATGCTCTGGATTGGCACTGAAGGAGCTGGATTGCAAAAATTTGACCGGGAAACTGGGATATTTACGCATTACATAAACTTCCCCGACGATTCTCACAGCTTGGACAGTAATACAATCACTGCGATCGACGAGGATCATACAGGTGCACTGTGGGTGGGCACTTATGGGGAAGGTCTGAATAAACTTGATCGCAGGACGGAAGAGGTCACCTTTTACGCACCTGATCTTGAGCGAAATGATCCTGGTAGCTTATGGTCTTCAATTGTGTGGTCAATATTTGTTGACGAGGAGGGAGAGGTCTGGGTTGGCACCGAAGTAGGAGGACTCCATAAGTTTGACCGAGATACAGAAACCTTTACCCACTACATGAACAATTCTCGTGATCCTCAAAGCTTAAGCGGGAATACAGTCCTTTCCATATACAAAGACCGGGCAGGGGTATTGTGGGTAGGGACCGAACTGAACGGTCTCAACAAGTTCGATGGTGTTGCGAAAAAATTCGAGCTTTATCGTCATGATCCCGATAATCCCAACACGCTCGCTGCGAATGACATAAAAACGATCTATGAAGACAAAGAGGCAATACTATGGGTCTCTGTCCTCGGTCGTCTGAATAAGCTCGATCGCAAAACTGGTCAGGTCACCCGATACCAGGAGGAGCCAGGTGAACCTGGAAGAGGTCCAGGGGAGCATGGAATCCTAACGACATTGGTTGACCGGGAAGGGAAGATCTGGCTTGGCACGTGGAACGGTGGGCTCAAGCTATTTGACCCGATAGGCGTGCGAAACACTGTTTATTTACCCGAAGCTGATACAGAGACTTGGAGTGCTAATGTTGTCTTGACCCTGTACGAAACCAGTTCAGACGATTTTTACGTGGGGACTTTTAGCGGTGGATTGTTTGAGTTTGACCGTAATCTGGAACAATATATTGCTCATTACGCGCACGATCCTGACGACCCCCAGAGCCTGGGGCATAACCTGGTTCTTACTATGTATGAAGACCGAACGGGAGCACTGTGGATTGGCACCGGCGATGGCCTTAGCCAATTCAACCGCGAAACCGGGAAATTTACCAATTACCTTGCCGATCCCGAGAATCCCAATGCACTGAGCAATGCGAGCGTATCTGCGATCCTTGAAGATCAAAGCGGGACATTTTGGGTTGGTACGGCGGACGGCCTTAATAAATTCGATCGAGCCACGGGGCAAGTTACTGCTCGATACGGTGAAAAAAATGGCATACCGAATGCTTCCATCGGAGCAGTGCTGGAGGACGAGCAAGGCAATCTCTGGATTAGCACAGGTAGAGGGCTATCCAAGTTTGATCCGCGTGCTGAATCGTTCACGAACTATGACCCGCGCGATGGGCTACAAGGTTATGAGTTTAACAGGGCCGCTGCTTATAAGGGCAGCGATGGAGAAATGTTTTTTGGAGGGACGAACGGTCTGAATGCTTTCTATCCGGCGCGGGTGCAGGAAAACCGTTATATTCCTCCCATTGTGCTGACCGATTTCCAATTGTTCAATAAATCTGTCGAAGTGGGTGACGATTCGCCGCTGAAAAAGCCGCTTGGCGAGGAATCTGAGGTTGTTTTGTCCTACCAAGATGATGTGATTTCATTTGAGTTTGCCTCCCTTCATTACTCCTACCCGGCAAACAATCAATACGCCTATATCCTTGAGGGTTTTGAAAAAGATTGGAACTATGTTGGTGATCGTCGGTTTGCCACATATACCAATTTACCTCCAGGAGAGTACACATTCCGGGTAAAGGGGACCAACAGCGATGGCGTGTGGAATGAAGAGGGCAAATCCCTGAAGGTTATCATCACGCCGCCGCTATGGGGCACCTGGTGGTTTGCGGCGCTGGTTGTAGTGTTCCTGTTAGGAGGGGCATATTTGACCTATTGGTTGCGTGTCAGAAACCTGCAAGCTCAACAGAGGGCATTGGAGAGGCTGGTTGCTGAGAGAACCGCGGAATTAGCTGTTGCGAAAGAAAAGGCAGAGCTGGTCAGCAAGGCCAAGAGCGACTTCTTGTCCTCCATGAGCCACGAGCTACGCACACCGCTCAATGCCATCCTAGGCTTCACCAAGCTTGTCAAGCGTCGCTCTATCGATATCCTGCCGCAGAAACAACTCGATAATCTGGATAAAGTTCTGATCAGCGCTAACCAACTCTTGGAACTAATCGGGTCCATCCTGGACCTGTCTAAGATCGAAGCTGGACGGGTGGATGTTTTGCCAGTCACTTTTAACCTAGAGGAGCTGGTTGATGTCTGCCTGCAGACGGTGCAACCGCTTGTCAAGAGCGATCAGCTTAAATTGGTAAAAGAGATTGAACCTGAATTTCCGCTTCTTTTCACAGATAAAGATAAGATACGACAGATAATGATCAACCTGTTAAGTAACGCAGTCAAGTTCACTGAAGAAGGCTCTATTACGGTTTCCGCCCGGCGGCAAGATGAAATGCTCCTGCTAAGAGTGACAGACACCGGCATCGGCATCCCTGAGGAAGCGTTAGAGCGAATTTTTGAAGCTTTTCAACAAGTTGATAGCAGCGCCAGCCGAAGACACGGTGGCACAGGGCTAGGCCTGTCAATCAGCCGGCATCTCGCCCGTCTGCTTGGCGGGAATGTGACGGTGGAAAGCACATTCGGATTGGGATCGACTTTCACTGTTACCTTGCCCATCAGACTTCAGGCTGCCCCTCATGTTGGCACTATGGTATTCACCTCTGAGGCGGTATCTGAAGAAATCGCTATCCCTCGAGCAGGTGATCAGCTGGTATTGGTGATTGACGACGATCCCAACGTGATTTATCTCTTGCAGGAAAATCTGACAGAAGCAGGATACAGCGTGATCGGAGCTACGACCGGCGAAGAAGGATTACGAAAAGCTCAGATGCTCAAGCCATTTGTAATAATCCTTGATATTTTGATGTCCCCTACGGATGGCTGGCAGGTTTTACACGAATTAAAGGCAAATGCAATAACACAAAATATTCCTGTTGTTGTATTGTCAGTCGTGGATAATAGAGAATTGGGCTATCGGTTGGGAGCCTATGACTACCTGGTGAAACCTTTCGAAAGAGAGGCGATCCTAAACACATTAAACCGCATGAAACCTGCCCAAGAAGAGCAACGACGCTTTGAGCTACTGGTGGTGGATGACGATCCACATGTCGTGGCCATGGTGCGTCAAATGTTAGAGGGTGAACCCTACAATGTCAGGTCAGCCTTGGATGGTCAGGTAGCGCTGGAGGCTATCCAGCAACAGCCTCCTGATATCATCCTGCTAGATCTTCTGCTTCCCCGACTGGACGGTTTTGGCGTGATAGCCAAACTTCAACAAGATCCCTCGCATCGCGATATTCCCATTATCGTGCTGACAGCAAAAGAACTCTCTGCTCAGGAGTTATCCCGGCTTCATCAAAGCGTCTCAATGGTTGTTCAGAAGCAGGGCCTGGGTCGCGAAGTCCTAATTCAAGATCTCAGAACTGCATTGCAGACATATCACCAGAATATGGATGGTGAAAGGATAAGATCATGAAGAAGATTTTGGTTGTCGAGGACCAAGAGCTCAATATGGATCTCCTGGTGCAGCTTTTGGAGGATGATTATCAAGTGCTGACAGCGATGGATGGCGCAGAAGGGATAGCAGTAGCTGCTGAGGAACGCCCCGACCTGATTCTGATGGATCTGTCGTTGCCAGTAATGGACGGGTGGGAAGCGATGCGTCGATTGAAAGCGAATGATGCACTCAAGCACATTCCAATTATTGTCCTAACAGCCCACGCTATGGTGGGAGATGCAGAAAAGGCGCTGGTATGCGGTTGCGATGACTATATAACCAAACCACTCGATGAAGATTTGCTCTTCAAGAAGCTGGAGCAATTCTTGGGAGAGGCGTGATGAGCGAAAGAGCAAAAATCCTGATCGTTGATGACGAACCCATTAACATTGATTACCTGGAACAAGAACTTGAGGAGCTGGATTGCGAGACCCGCAGCGCGAAAGATGGGCGCGAAGCCTTGGATCGGGTAGCTATCGAGGCTCCAGATATGGTTCTGTTGGATATCATGATGCCGTTAATGGATGGTTTTCAGGTGTTGGAGAATCTCAAGGCCGACAAATCCTGGCGAGACATTCCAGTTGTCGTCATATCTGCCTTGGATGATCTGGAGAACATTACCAGGGGTATCAAATTGGGAGCAGCGGACTATCTGGCCAAGCCATTTAATCCAACTATCTTAAAAGCTCGAGTTGAAGCCTGCCTGGAAAGGAAACGCTGGCACGACCAGGAGCAGGAATACTTGGCGATCATCAAGGTAGAACGAGAAAAATCAGAAAGTCTGCTACTTAATATGTTACCTGCACCCATTGCCGAGCGGTTAAAACAGGGCGAGAGCATAGTCGCCGATGGTTTTGAAGATGTTACGGTGTTGTTCGCAGATCTCGTGAATTTCACACCCCTTACCTCCCAAATGGACCCCAAAGCTTTGGTGATTCTGCTGAATGATCTCTTCTGTATGTTTGACGACCTTGTACGGCAGCATGATTTGGAGAAGATTCGAGCCATTGGGGATGAGTTTGTTGTGGCAGCTGGCTTATTGAAACCACGACCGGATCATGTGGAGGCAATAGCAGATTTCGCTCTAGCTATGTTGCAGGCGCTGAGGGTATACAATGCCAGTCATGATCGCTCGCTTCAGATTCGGATTGGTATTGAAACAGGTCCTTTGATTGCGGGTGTCATCGGAACAACTCAGTTCAGCTACGACTTATGGGGCGATGCAATGAACACCGCCAGTCGCATGCAGTCGCATGGTCTCAGCGGACGGATACATCTGACTGAAAACGCCTATCTGCGACTGAAGGATAAATACCTCTGTGAAGAACGCGGGCCAATCCTGGTAAAAGGCAAAGGTGAAATGCGGACGTATTTTCTTAATGGTAAAAGTGAACGGTCGTGAGCCCAGAATTCCGCATTCTGGAGCGCTCAATTCGAAGACGTAGATACCAGTTAGGTGGAATCGATCAAACGCTCGGCTAAATGATGGGCGGCAAACTTGTGAAAAGCTGCCGTCCGAGCCGCTGCAGGATCTTTTGAAAAAACTATCTGCGGAGACGATGGTTGCTCTCTGCGCAGAATATCCTATCTCCCCGCCGTAATTATTCGAGCAGGCGTTTTTAGATTGCCAGTCGAGGATAATATCCCGTAATCTATCCTCTTTCAAGCCTCCGCCGCTCCAGCGAACGCCCCAGAAGCCGCTCAATCGTACGAATCATGGGCAAGTCATCCTGGGTGGCGAGAGACAGCGCCGTGCCC
>DATDAG010000261.1:0-3491 GCA_036525495.1 Anaerolineales bacterium | reverse complement strand
TGAACCATTTGTTCACCATCCTTCGGATGAGGGAAAGCAGAGGCGTAAAGATGAAAGAAAGTACGAGCGCGATACCCGCACCAACAAGAAGCGGGTTGAAATTGGGTAGCGCCTCGAACACGGTTTGAGACGCTGAGAAACCGGCAACATAAAACCCAACGATGACAATGGTGGTGATGATGTAGGTCAATACGCGGCGGGCGATCAGCCGCAGGTCGGGAGGGTTATGCGTTCCAATGATGTATGCCACCATGAACGCAGCGATCAACCGCAATGGATTGCCGGGGATCTGCCTGCCAACGATCAAAAAAATATCGTTGATGAAAATGAGAAGGAATGCCGGGGTCCAGTAATTCAAGCGGTTGCGAAGGAGCGGCTGGCGCGAACGAGCGTACGAGGAACGCACAATGACCAGCGCGCCGACAGTAAAAATAAACCACCCAAACGCAGAGAGCGCCGGCGCCAGACGGTCGCGCGTGAGCGTTTCCGTCCCGTTCGTCCAAACCACATCACCGAGATTGAACACGTTCGCGATCACCGCCGCGATCACCAGCCCCCAAAACACACCAATGACCAGCCATGTCCATATTTCACGCCGGGTGAATTCGAGCGCGGCAATCAACATGATCACAGCCAGCAATAACGCACCGTAGAGTTGGATGTCGCTCGCGAACTGCAGTCCCACCTGCCACTGCCCGCCGCGCAACAGCGCCTCGCCGACACCCATGAACAATGCGATCACCGCATATGCGCCCAATAATGCGGCGGCTGTTTCCTGTCCCTCGTGCTTCCTTAGTATGGACGCAACCACGGGCAGGTACAACGCCGCCAATATAAAGAGCAATATCATGATAAGAACGGGCTGGGACATCGGCGCAAAGTATAACCTAAATCATTGATTATTGTATTATCATTGCAACATGCACATCACAAAAACCTCGCGCGACATGTATCAATTCTCATCGGATTTCTTCCGCCCGGATGGACAAGTAACCTTCGATAGTTTTGCCGCCGCCCGGAAATTTGCCGCTCAAATGTCAGCGCTTCGCACGCAGCCCGTACCTGCCTCTGACTTGTATGCCTTATCCTTAATTGACGAGGCTCTGCGCGTCCTTGTTCAGCGTTTCGCGCCATCCGCTGTATTGAGCGAGGCAATTACATCGGTCGATGAGAACCTTGGGGCTGAACACATTGAAGCGACGGAAAAGAAATTCCATTCCGAATACCCGCCTGAGAATGTGTACCGTGGTGAAGAAGATGTTGAGGACTATCTCGCGAAGTTGACGGACGGGCGCGTCAAGACAATCGAAGAGTTGATCTATGTGTTCACACACAATGTCAATCCTGCGATCAACCCCCTGCTCGATCTGGTGGACGATGAACCATTGGAACCAACCGCCTACAGGGATCTGATCGCCGCGTTGAATACGTTCTTTGCAAAGACCGCCAACGATTCGCCCCAGGGAGGAGGAGAATCGTTGTTTGAAATTCTGCGCGCGCCAGGCGATGCCTCCCCGGATTCTCTGGAGGGTCAATTGCAATTCATCCTTGCCAGGTGGGGTGATTTGCTCGGCGAAACATTTGTCGCTCGCATCATCCGCGGCATAGACTTCTTACGCGAAGAGGTTGTCCATCAACGCCTGACACATAGCGATTTCAAGCCTGATGTGCCAGTGCAATCTTATAGCGGTGGCGAATATGCTGAATATGAACGGTACAGCCCAGACAAAGAATGGATGCCGCGGCTTGTCTTGATCGCTAAGAACTCCTACGTGTGGCTGGAGCAACTCTCCCGCAAATACGGACGTTGGATCAAAACCTTAGACCAAATCCCTGACGAAGAATTGGATATTTTGCGCGACCGCGGTTTTACGGGCTTGTGGCTCATTGGCTTATGGGAACGTTCGCGCGCCTCGCAAAAAATCAAGCAACGCATGGGCGATGCTGACGCCGTCGCTTCTGCGTATTCGCTTTATTCATACGATATTGCAAATGACCTTGGAGGATGGGAGGCTTTGGAGAATTTAAGAAGCAGGGCATGGCAACGCGGTATTCGTCTCTCGGCAGACATGGTCCCGAATCACATGGGCATTGACTCGCAGTGGGTGATTGAACATCCTGATTGGTTCCTTTCGCTTCCCTATTCGCCCTATCCTTCTTATGCTTATAACTCTGAAGACCTCTCTGATGATTCTCGTGCGGGTATTATTCTTGAAGATCATTACTATGATCGTACAGATGCGTCTGTTGTGTTCAAACGATATGACCGTGGATCAGGTGAAACACGTTATATCTATCATGGCAATGACGGCACATCCTTCCCCTGGAACGACACTGCGCAGCTTGATTACTCTCAAGCGGAAGTTCGCGAAGCAGTCATTCAAACCATCCTGCATGTCGCGCGTAACTTCCCCGTCATCCGCTTTGACGCGGCGATGACTCTCGCGAAGAAGCACATCCAGCGCTTATGGTTCCCCGAACCCGGTGAGGGCGGCGCGATCCCGTCTCGGTCGGAGCACGGCATGACCAGGTCCGAGTTTGACGCGGCAATTCCCGAAGAGTTCTGGCGTGAGGTTGTGGATCGTGTCGCGGCAGAAGTCCCCGATACGCTGCTCCTCGCCGAAGCGTTTTGGTTGCTCGAGGGATATTTCGTCCGCACGCTGGGAATGCACCGCGTCTACAACTCTGCGTTCATGCACATGCTGAGAGATGAAGATAACGCCAAGTACCGCATGGCGATCAAAAACACGCTCGAGTTCGATCCGCAAATTCTCAAGCGGTACGTCAACTTCATGAACAATCCCGATGAAAAGACCGCCATCGAGCAGTATGGCGATGGCGATAAATATTTTGGTGTGGCAACGGTGTTGGCGACATTGCCCGGCTTACCCATGTTCGGTCATGGACAAGTCGAGGGCTACCGCGAAAAATATGGGATGGAATTTCGCAAGCCGAAAACGGATGAACAGCCAAACGAAAGACTCATTGCCGGACACGACTGGAAGATCTTCCCGCTTCTTCACCGCCGCTACCTGTTCGCGGACGTGGAGCAGTTCTCCCTCTATGACCTTTACGCTGCCAGTGGCTCTGTGGACGAAAACGTCTTCGCTTACTCTAACGTCCACCAGGACGAACGCGGCCTTGTCCTCTATCACAACCGCTTTGCCGACACCAAAGGCTGGATCAAAACCTCCGCTGCCTACCTCGATAAAGCGACGGGAGACCTGCGCCAGAAATCCCTTGCTGAAGCATTGAGTTTACCTTTTGAAGGCTATGTCATTTTCAAGGATTACGTCACGCATCTTGAATACATCCGTTCGTGTGAAGAGTTTTGGAGCAAGGGGATGTACTTTGAACTGCACGCCTATCAACATCACGTCTTCATGGATTGGCGCTTCGTGGATGATGAGAAATGGGCTGACGTTTACAACGCGCTAAACGGCGCAGGCGTGGAATCCATTCAAGCGAAATGGGATGAGATATTTGACGTG
>DATDAG010000260.1:0-13752 GCA_036525495.1 Anaerolineales bacterium | reverse complement strand
TTGCTATTCCAGGTGATAATGATAATGGAGACGAGGGGAATTTTTTGCATTGTATATGTTGCGATTATACTCTTTCCGTTAAGCCGAAACTATTTGTCTCACAGTTGTGAAATCATTGATTGGCTGAGAAACGGTGGTGAATTAAAATCTCTTTCCCAGTCAAATGGGAAAGAGATAATTTCATTCCAAAGGATCATGATTTCAAGGCGATTTACTCTCGGTTCGCTCATGATCACGACGAATTTTCAAAATCTGGGGCAAGGCGGGTGTAAGTACTGGGCGGCAGTTCAAGCAGCTTGAGGATTTTTCGCTGCAACGGCGAAAGGGCGGTGATGTCCTGGTAGGTTCGACCACCAACGGTGACGAAGTTCAGGTAGATATTCTTGAAGGCGCGCAGCACGGCTTCCGCGGTGGGATGGTCCGTGGAGCGCGTGGGATTGCCTGCATATAAGCCGGCCAGCTTTTCGTTGGCCTCGGCCAGATTGGTGCGAACGACATGTTCGAGCAGGGTCAAGAGCCGCAGGCCGATGGTGAGGAGACGCGTGAGGCCGGTAGCGTGGCGGTCATCTTCGAGGTACATGGGGGTCAGGCTGAGGGGCTTGCCTTTCAAACGGCCGAAGCAACGCTCCACGAGATATTCTTCACGGTAGGCCAAAACAGCCTGCTGCAAGGAGAGCTGACTCTTGGGGCAATTGGTTCCATAGACCCGCCATCCAAAACGGCGGACCACTTTCTCAATGGCGGCTTCATGGCGGCGCACTTTGAGTGTCAGCTGCAGCTTCTTCCGAGTCTCGGCTGGACGGTCGCCGTACTGACGGACCTGCCGCACTTGGACGTGTTCGGTGATCTGGACATGCAATAGGTCCTGGACCTGGTAGCGCTCGAGGATTTTGTCGACTGCCTGGCGCAGGGCTTCGGCCTCGCTAAAAACTTCCTTGCCCTGCTTGCGCTCGGTGAGAGCTTCCAGGGCGGCTTGGGCTTTCTCCAGTCGCTGGGTCAGGCCCCTTTCGGCCGCCCGGGCATGTCCAAACGAGTGGATCACCAGCCGCCGTTCCTGCCAATGGATCTTCTGATCGCCCACCATGGCGGAAAGACTCTCCCAAAACTCGAACCCTTCCGCGATCTTTTCTTGCTCGCCATCCGTCCCCTCCCGCTTGACACTAGTCAGGGACTGCTTCCCGCTCCATACCCCCTTCAGATAACCATCCAGCGTCTCCTCCGGAATCTGAACCTGGGAAAACGGACCCAGGTAATCGTCGCCACCGGCCTGGACATGAGCTCGGGTTTCGAGAGACATCATCTTGCAATCGCCAATGTACAGCAAGCCGGCTTTTCCCACCCCCCGGCGCACTTCATCGATCGCTGGAATATACAACGGGTCATCGGCCAGGTTCCCCCCTACTACCTGGGTGGCCACGGGCATCCCTAAGGGATCCAGAGTCGATAACACCACTTTCAGTTGAGGCAGGTCGGGCCGGTGATCTTTCGAGTGCCCCAGCTGAAAGAGCCCGTCCTCGGTGATCTCCCAGTAGCCGCTGCCTGTGGTCGTATCAATTCGTACCCGCTCCGGCTTCAACTGATAGACCCGCATACACCGCCGGTTAAGCGCCGCCTCAAAAGTCTTCCACGCTTCGTCATCACTCAGCAGTTCCAACCCCCGCGCCAGCCGATCATCCGCGAAATCCAGGGACCGAACCTCCGCCCCCAAGCTGCCCGCCAGTACCTCCAACCGCTGTTCCGCCCAGCCCTGCACCTGATTGAGCCGGTGATCCGATTCCGACAGGATGTAGCTCAGCCAGCCGGACATCATCTCCCCCAAACTCAGCCCCTGCCATTTGCTGTCCACGGCAAAATGCTCGTCTACCAGATCCACTACTCCCATGCGCTCCGCCGAAGCTACCAATACCGGGATGTCATCGACGGGCTCCGTCCGCACTTTCAGCTCTTTAGTCATGCTCCGAGCTTACCCTAATTCTAATATCAGGTCAAAACATGAGCGAACCGAGAGTTGTCATAATGGGGTTAATCCTTTCTGTGGGAACAAGTTGTCCTATGCATAACTCCTGTCCCAGATACTCGTGCCATGTGCCTGGAAATTGATGGTCGTCAACACTCTCAACCGTTTGCTTTTCCAGGAATACAAAAATGGCGTGTCCATCACGGACACGCCATTTTTCCTTATCAGATGCTTTTGCTTCAGCTCTCTATTTTTGTAACGACTTCTGGAAGATGCTCACTTCTCCATCTATTGGTCAAGAAAGCTGGCAAAGGCGGATAGTTCTGCATGAAGTTGCTCAAAGCTTTCGGTGGACCTTTTGACAAGTTTCTCAAGACGCACAGGATCAAGATGGTGGGTATATACGTTCCGAACGACATGTCTAAATTTTCGCAGGTCATCGAGAACGTCCCACATTTCAGTCGAAATGACAGCGGGACGAATGCCAGGCACCTCAGTTTTCATTTGTCCCAACAGGAGCTTGTGCCAGTCATCCCCTTGTGGGAGATCGTCGTCAATGGTTTCAGCAATTTGGGCGAAGATGCGCTCAAAACCTGAATACAGACCATGCAGGTTTAGTGCCACGCCGTCAATATAATAATCATCCTCAGAGCGCCGCGAGCGTTCCCAGCCTTCGTTGATGCGTTTCAAAATCCGTTGTAGTTCTTCCAATTCCTGACGGATGCGCTCAACCAACCCTGAAAGATCCGCAGCCTTCATAATGGCTTGCCATCCGCTTCGATGCTCTTGCGCATGGCCGGCCGACAGGTTTCCAGTTCCGCCAAATCTATCTTGAACTCTGGGCTCATGTGCAGTACGGTGTCCATGGCGGTCAGGAATAACTCGGAGGGAATGCCGCGAGACGCCAGATCGATATCCGACCAGCGCGTGAAATCTACGCGCCGCGCCAGCGATCCGAACAAAATCACTTCTTTGGCGCCAAACTCTGTCTTTAGAAGTTTGGCGGCTTTGCGAGCGGCCAGCCTGGCTCGCCGAAGACGGCTGGAGATCTCCGCAGCCTGTTCTACCCTACGACGACGGATAGCATCCAGCGGGCGGTATTTCTTTAGAGCCTCGGGAGAGAGATCTAATGCAGTAAGTGACATGACTAGATTATAACGTTCTTTTTGCCATGATGAACGACACAGGAGGAACCCTTTGTGATGATATCGCCATCTGTCCTCCTAAAACAGTGACACTTGCTGATTCGTGGTTTGCCGTATAGAAATCTTTATCGGCAATAAAGCCTGGAGGTAGTACTTCTTCCGTTGCATATTTCTGCTGCAATGCAGTCAACAGCGATCGTTCCTTGTGCTCCACATCCAGGTGATACAGCTCGTCAAGTTGTTCCTGTATTTGGTTATCCTTTATCCATTGTACTAATGCCTTTTCCACATCAGACCACGTGAACCTGGGATCACCGATTCCAGAGAGCCAACTGCCTGTGACGTGCTCCACCCAATCACGGCAGGATTTGATATCGGTAAACCATGTGCTGTAGAAACCGTTGCTATCGTAGTGAGCGATGTGACCGAACATGTTGCTCAGCCGCTGATACATCCTCTTCCTGAACGAAGTCTGTTGGAAGCCCCCCAGGATGAAGCGGGTCAGTTTGTTGGCGATCTTCGCCTTCTCGTCGGCAGCAGCCCATTTTGTGGGCGTGAAATCTTCACTGCAGAATTCACCTGCCTTCCCCTTCAATTTGACACCAATTGCCATTGATGATCTCCTTGCTAAAACAACATCCCCAAGGTCTTTACACCTGGGGATGTTGAACATGTTGTTGATTTTGAGCTGTGTTTCTAACTTGATAGACATGCAACTTTATACGGCGACTGGTTCGGCGACTTCAACTGGAACCGCCTCCGCTTCAGATTCATCCTGTTCGGTTTCCTTGGTGTCCGGGATTACGAGCGGCATGAATATAAAGCGCAGTGCGCCTTCCACGGCTCCCAGTGGCGCTTTGGAGCCGTGGTAGATCATCTCCGGAGCTCCCAAAAGCGAGACACTGTTGGAGATGACGTTGGGATTCAGGTGGATGGAAACCTCCTGGTTCGTCGAGCCCACCACGCTGCGGAACTTGCCCAGGTCACCCTTGGCGCTGGCACACAAATTCCCATTTTCGGAAAACAGATGCACACTCTGTCCGCCCAGCGCCTTGACCTGGCGGGCAGCACCATAGAACGCCGACGCCTCCATCGAGAACCGAACACCCTTGTCGTTGCCGAACACAGTACTAAAGATCGATCCCAGCGCCGGGTAATTCTGGTGCTGCCCTTTGGGCGACGCCATTGTGATCGTAACGTTGCCATCGCCGGCAATTACCAGAATGCGATTCTTGCTTTCCTTGATGGTGACCCTGGCACCGGAAGGTATATTACGCATCCAATGCACGAAAGTCAGTGGAAGCAGGAATTTTGTCGGCTCGCCGCGCTCGATGATCGCTTCGCATGTCGCACCCTGGATGCCATCAGCAGCGGTTGTGATCAATCGTTCGGCAGAAACATCGAACAGGACGCCGTTGAGGATCGGGTTCCTATCGTCGGGATAAGCACTGACCGACACCTGCAGGGCATTGATCAATGCCTCACCGGTCACGGAGCAGACATCCCTGGCACCTTCATCCTCCAGATCGGGAAGGTCTCCCGCCTGCGTTCCCTTGAGCGAGACGCTCACGGAATCGCACTCCACCTTCAGCCCTTTGCGGGCTTCCTGCAATACAGTGACTGCGCCCTTCATGTTGGCAACCAGGCTTACGAACGCCTGTGCATTGACCATTCCCTGGATGCCCGATCCTTGATCCTCGGCAGGTGCCTGCACGGAAACGCCCATTGTGCCGTTGAAACATTTGACGGTCAGGATCCCATTCCGGACATCCACCTGCACCATTTCATACAGACCTTCCCGTCCGGTACCGCGGCTGACCGTGCTCAGGGCGCGGCTGAGTGCCGTGGCGGGAATCACAGCTTGACTTTTATTTTTGGTCATGGTTCACCTCCGAATTACTTCGTAATTTTCTAAACTTGAACGTTGAATACGTCACCAGGCTGCACCTCGCTGGAGGCAGCCATTGGTGTTACGGGTCACAGCGACTACAGTGGGGTGGAATAGGGGAGAGGGATGCACTCACCGCTTAAAGAGAGAGACGGCACTTCCCAGCGGGATGCCGTCTCCTGGTCCGCAATTTGTGCGGCGATGGTTTATTTGCGCGGTAGTTTTTCCGGCCAGACGATCAAGCCTGCCTGGCGGCCGGCCGACCACAGTTCGCGATCAAAGGTCGCCAGAATGATCTGTGCCTCCAGGGTTTCCTGCCATAGAACAGCCGAGGCCAGATGCAGGGCGTCATAACCGCGCAACGGATATTTCCACGCCAGGTCGCTCGACTGTTCGATGATCTGACCGGAAACCTTCAGCCGGGTGATCGACGCCCAATCCTTGAGAAATCCGTTCCAGGCGGACTGCCCTTCGGTCACCGGGACGAGTCCCATGCGGGTGGCGCGCGCCAGGGCAGCCGCCATCTCGGTTCGGGTGATCTGGCTGGTGCCTGCATGTTCTGCGGTCCGGATTAGATCCTGCACCTCCCTGGAACCACGTTCCTGGACATATTGCTTCACCAGGGCGCTGGTATCAAGATAAAGGATGGCCATCGCGGTCCTCCATGATCAGATCGGAGAGCTGTTTGCGGCCTCGATTTTGCGCAGCCGGTTTTTTGGGCTGGTATTTTTTACCATTCCACTCTGCGACACCAGATTCGACCAGCGCCTTCATCTTTTTTTCCACGGTCGGCTGGACCGGTGTGATCTGCCCGATGGTCCTGCCGCGTTCGGTGACGATAATGGTTTCCCCGGCTTTTACACGGCGCAGATACTCGCTTAATTTCGCTTTCAGTTCGCGTGTGCCAACTCTCATGTTTTTCATGGGATGCTCCTTAATGTAGTTGCATTGTACTTTATGTGGATACATTTGACAACCTCTTTATCGAGCACCACAGCCGCGCTGCATGCCGGCGGATTCCAGGGACATCGCCGTTTTGTATGCATCGCGCTCAACATTCCATATCATGGTCCACCTCCGATTACTTGGGATTCTTGGAAACGTATTGGCTGAATACATCGCCAGGCTGCACAGCAGTGGGCGCAGCCATTGGTGTGTTCATTGCATTTGATTCTTCTGATGTGTCATCGGAAGAGGATGCGGGCATGGAAGGCGTTCGTGCCGGACGGTCGGCCTTGGCTTGTGTGATGGCAAGTTCGAATACCACCAGCTCCAGCGAAGCCGCATGGATGACTTTTTCCCTGTCCTCCCATGTACGAGGTTTTCCATCCGCCGTGCCCTTGATACGGCCTTGGAAGACCATGATGCGGTCGCCTTCCTTGACATACTCGGACACAAAGCATGCAAACGCCCCCAGTTCCCTGGATGTGCGCTTGTCGCTCACAGGGATATTGCCATCGGGTAGCTGGAGTGCATTGCTGCACTCCAGCCCCCTAAGAACCGTGCGTATGAATTTCTCCATACACGGCTCAAGCCTTTCAAAGGCTCGTCATAGACGAACCCGGCAACGATTGTGACGGATTATTGTGATGTAACTTTCTGTGGCAGTTTGGGTGTATAAGTCGCAGGTTGGACAGGATATTCTTCCCCCCATGAACGCGATACACAACATGATGAACATGCCACCCGGTTTCCGGGGTGATGAGTTCACTGCATTCTGGACAGAGTCCCTTCTGGTTCTGCCACAGTCGCCATGCATTCCGGCTTGCGAGAAGTTCCACTCCCATACGAAGCTTTAATCGCTCCTCAAAGTAGATTTCCCAGTCCGGATCGTATGGGTTTGCTTCCGCTTTTATCTTCCGAAATCGCTTGATCTTGGTATCGGCTGCATGAACCAGTTTCGCCCATTGCCGACCATCGACCGTTACTGTCTTGCTGGCGAATGCCCAAGTGCGGTCACCTATTGTATGGAAGTAGCGTGTACGTACCCAGAGGGCGCCTTTCTTATTGTGTCTGCGAGTTGCCCACCGCCATAGTGCCTGCCAGACATTGTGATCAATTCGGCTGAAGATCTTGCTTGCCACAGAGAAACGATGGTAGTTTACCCAGCCCCGAATGATGGGATTGAGTTGACCGATCAATCTCTCCTGGCTGGCCGTTTTGTTTTTCTGGATGGTCCTACGAATTTTCGTCAGCAGCCTCTTTACAGCATTTTTCGAGGGCTTGATGAGCAGCTTTCCATCGTACATGCGGACGTTTTGCCCCAGGAAGTCAAACCCGGTTTCGATGTGAACGATTTTCGTCTTTTCTTCCGACAAAGACAAGCCACGTTCTTGCAGGAACTCACGTGTTACCTTCTTGGCTCGTTCCAGTACCTCAGGTGTTGAGCCTGTGATGATGAAGTCGTCCGCATATCTAACCAGATTGATCATTGGGTTGATAATTTTGCCCTTGATCCGTTTTGGACGAAGGGCATTCCTGAGCTGTTCTTCCAGTCCATCCAGTACAATATTGGCCAGCGTTGGAGATACTACTCCCCCAACAATGTTGCAAAAAAAGTGATAGAGTTTCTGATCACCATCCCACGCGAGCGGTTACGTCCTAAATATGGGGATGGCTTTCGAGGCGCACCATTGACAAGCTCGCTGCCGATTGAAAAAATAATCGGGCGTAATCAGGGAGCAACTCAAGATGCATCAGGAACAGAAGAAGAAACGGATGCTGCGAGTACATCGAAAGTATGAGCCGGATCGGATCTCAGCGATCAACTTGCAGACAGCTTATGAACAGGTTGTGCCGTCACGGCGCTATCGGGTCATAGTGTTGGAATTGAAATGCGAGACCAAGCCGAAGGTTTTGAAATTGGCCGAGGAGGTTGTGCCATGAAAGAATTGAGCATTGCTTTATATGCGCGCGTGTCCAGTGAACAACAAGCAGAAGCGGGTACGATCGACAGTCAAATCGCAGCCTTGCAGGAACGGATCGTTCAGGATGGTTATCAAGTCAGCAAAGACCTGGTCTTCGTGGATGAAGGCTATAGCGGCGCCAGTCTAGTTCGTCCAGCCTTGGAACGGCTGCGAGATGAAGTAGCCCGAAACAGTATCGATCGGTTATATGTGCTTTCGCCAGATCGTCTGTCCCGCAAGTATGCATACCAGGTGGTGTTGGTCGAAGAGTTTCGAAAGGCTGGCGTCGAAGTGGTGTTTTTCAATCGGGCAGTTGGAGAAACACCCGAAGACACTTTGTTGTTACAAATGCAGGGGATGATTGCCGAATATGAACGAGCTCAGATTCTGGAACGCAGTCGACGCGGCAAGCGTCATTCAGCGCAGTGTGGAGAAGTGAAGGTTTTATCCGGAGCACCCTATGGCTATCGTTACATCAGCAAACAGGATGGTGGCGGCCAAGCCCATTATGAGGTGGTTCCGGAGCAAGCTGAGATCGTGCGACAAATATTTTATGGGGTGGGCATCGAACGAGCCAGTCTCGGCGAAGTCCAGCGACGTTTGAAACAGGTCGGAATCGCATCTCCCAAAGGGAAAACCAGCTGGGATCGGACAACCCTCTGGGGTATTCTCAAGAATCCAGCCTACAAAGGAACGGCGGCTTTTGGAAAAACTCGCCGCGCGCCCCTACGTCCCAGGTTGCGCGCTCAGCGGGGTCGATTGCTCCAGCCCCGACGAGCAGTCTCCACCTTTGATCAGCCCGTCTCAGAATGGACCTTGATTCCCGTCCCGGCCCTGGTCGATCCAGACTTGTTTGAAGCCGTTCAAACACAACTTCAGGAAAATCGTGAACGTGCCCGACAGAGTCAACGAGGCGCTCGCTATCTGCTCCAGGGACTCCTGGTGTGTGCCCAATGTGGTTGCGCTTATTATGGAAAACCGGTCAGTCAAAAATCGGCCAAAGGCAAACAACGCGATTATGCCTACTACCGCTGTATTGGCAGCGATGCCTATCGTTTTGGCGGTGAACGAATCTGCGATAACCTTCAGGTACGAACAGACCTGTTGGAACAAACCGTTTGGCGAGAAGTGTGTGATCTTCTCCAAGATCAACAGCGCCTGCAACAAGAGTATGAACGAAGACTCACTCATCCCAACGCAGAAGATCAGAATCTGGCTCTCATTCAGGCGCAACGAGGTAAAATACAACAAGGCCTGACTCGTTTGATTGATAGTTATGCTGAAGGCTTTGTTCAAAAAGAAGAATTCGAACCGCGCATTACTCGCTTCAGACAACGGTTAGCCATCCTTGAAAAACAAGTCCAACAGATCCAGGATCAAGAGACCCTCCAGTTGGAATTTCAAACGGCTATTCATCGCTTGGAAGAATTTGGGGAGAAGGTCAAAGATCACTTAGATGGAGCCGATTGGCAAATGCGTCGCGAATTGATTCGAATGTTGGTGAAGCGAGTCGAAATCGGAAAAGAAGAAATCAATGTTGTTTTTCGTATACTTCCAGATTCAGGCGAATTAGGCTCCACCGAGCAAAGTTCGCAACATTGTTGGGGGAGTAGCTACGCCACCTTATGCAAAGAAAGCTATTATGCAAAGTAAGTAACAAAACCTCGAGTAAATTCAGCGTTTTGAGACGATTTACTTTGCATAATCTCCGAGGTGATATAACCCGCCCGAGCTTGAGAGCTCAAAATATCATCTCGGAGGCAGGCAAATGCAAAAGAAACCACTGGCAAAGTTACTCAACGAATTAGAGCAGGAAATGCTACGCCTTGGTTACACGGAAGGCTCCATGAAGTTTTATCGAAGGCGCTGGCAGATGTTACTCCAATTCACGCAGGGGAGAGGAGAAATCTATTTCTCCGAACAGTTGGGGATGGATTTTCCAACGATCATCTTGACAACTCAATCAAATCGAATAGAATTAACCTTACTTATAAGGAAGTAAGGTTAATTCTTATGAACGACAAATTCAAAAGCGCGGTCAAGATCTTCCAAAAGAATCATGGTGTCATGAAATCCTCCCAGCTCTTTAAGCTGGGGGTGCAGCCGCGTGTTCTATATGAAATGCGTGACAACGGACTTGTCGTACAGGAAGCACGAGGGCTGTATCGGCTTGTAAACGAACAGGTGTGGAGCGATCCTGACCTGACGGTTGTTTCTCTGCTGATTCCAAAGGGAGTCATCTGCCTGATCTCTGCACTGTATTTTCATCAGATCACAACGCAAATACCCCATGAAGTGTACGTTGCCCTGCCCAAGGATTCAGAAAAACCGCGGATCAAGTATCCACCAACTCGATTTTTTTGGATTTCGCCTGCACCATTCAAGACAGGTGTTGAAAAGCATAAGGTTGATAACGTCGATATCCGTGTATATAGTGTTGCGAAAACGATTGCGGATTGTTTCAAATTTAGGAACAGCATCGGATTGGATGTCGCACTAGAAGCCTTGCGGGAAGGGCTACGCCAAAAGAAAGCCACTCCCGATGAGATCCAGCGATTTGCCCGAGTGGATCGTGTAGAGAAAATTATGCAACCCTATCTTGAGGCGCTGGCATGAATACTGAGAAGAAGTACCTGCCTGCGTCCATTCATCAAAGACTATTAAACAAAGCGCGCCAATCTGGGCGAGCTTTTAATGAACTGCTTCAATATTACGCAATCGAACGGCTCCTCTATCGGCTTTCCATCTCTGAATATTCAGAATTATTCACTCTGAAGGGGGCACTGATATTCAATGTCTGGGGATTGACCAATCTCCGTCCAACTCGTGACATTGACCTGCTTGGACATACGCAGAACACAATTGATTCTGTTGTAAAGATCTTCCAGGATCTCTCCAAATTGGAGGTTGAACCCGATGGAATTGAATTCGACCCACTTCACATTCATGGCGAACGAATCAAGGAAGACGCAGAGTATGAAGGTATCCGTATCACCATGGCTGCCCGGCTTGGCAATACCCGACTCGCCATCCAGATCGACATTGGTTTCGCGGATGTGGTCACGCCGGCACCTGAAAGATTGGATTATCCGACCATCCTTGATTTTCCTGCCCCCCACTTATATGGATATCCACCTGAGACTGTCATCGCGGAGAAATTCCAGGCAATGACTGTGTTGGGAATGGCCAACAGCCGCATGAAGGATTTCTATGATGTTTGGACGCTGATCACCCATTTTGAGTTTGAAGGCAGGGTCATTCAAACTGCCATCGAGAGAACATTCCAAAACCGCAGCACCGAATTACCCACTGAAGAGCATATTGTTTTCTCGGATGAATTTGCGGAAAATAAAGGGGATCAATGGAATGCCTTTTCAAGAAAGCTCCAAGATGAAGATGCGGTCATGATCGATCAGATTATTGCAACCATGCGGGATTTCCTTTTCCCTATCCTTGATGCCAGTCAACAAGGAACAGTCTTCAAGAAAAAGTGGAAGAACAAATGGCGGTGACGAGAGCCATGTGGCGAGTTGTACTCCATAATAGTTACATGTTTTGTAATGGTTTTTTCTGTACGGTATACTATTTTTTACGCGTCAGATTTTAGGAGCAACATAACTTACTTTTCTTTGAAAATAGGCTAATTCTCTTCAAAAACGCGGCAAAATCAGAGGATTGGGAAGATTCGTACTTCCCACCAAGCGAGTAAAAATCGCTTCCCTAATCTCCAAGGGTTACCAGCGCCTTCACGCAATAAATGATCACATCTTTTCATCATAGTCTTCCGTGTAAACTATTCCAAATGCTTACATGTCCGATTTAAGAATCAAAAGAGCCTGTTTTCACCGGAAAACAGGCTCTTTTGATTCAAAAACGGGGCAAAATAGTGGGCCCGGCAGGATTCGAACCTGCGACCAAGGGATTATGAGTCTCCTGCGCTAACCACTGCGCCACGGGCCCAGTCTCTATGCGAACCCAAGGCTAATTAAGAGCAAGCGACTTCGCGATTATGAGTCGCCTGCGCTAACCACTGCGCCATGGGCCCCTTAAGCATCAAGTGTCAGGTGTTCAAGTGTCACGTGACACCCTGTAACTTGACACCTGACACCAGCCAAGAGCGGGAGATGGGATTCGAACCCACGAATATCAGCTTGGAAGGCTGATGCCTTACCACTTGGCGACTCCCGCGTGCGGACGGTATTTTACCATAATCAGGAGGGTGAGATAAAAAATATTCAATATTACAAAAGCCATTCTATCAGTGAAAATAGTCTTCTATATCCTTGACAAAATAGAACATATGTTCTAAAATAAAGCACTTTTACATTCCGGAGGATAAAAGTATGGACAATGCAGTGATTATATACCGCGGCAACGTACGCGTTTACCTTCAGGGAATGGGAGCATTGCAACCTGTAAATATTGGCAATTCAGAATACCACATTTATTATGTGGGCACAGAAGAGAGTTCAATTATAATAAAAGACCACAGGCATGAGCCCAACCAAGCCGCCTTGGCAAAGCTCGAAAACAGGTTTGAGGGAGAATTCGCAGATGTTTTCAATCAACCTGCAGAGGTAGAAATACTGGAAAATGAGGGGAAAGTTGAAATCGAAATGCTACCGGGAAAACAAGATGCAGAATCTCCCATATTGTGGATGGGAGTAATATTTGATGGAAAAATGTCTGTTCATAACATAACTTGGGAAACCCTTAAACCGATTAGTGCTAACGTGACTGCCTTTGCAGTTCTTGTTAACGATTAAACTTTGAAGAGTTACGAGACCGCGAATTTCTACTTTGTCGCTTATTATTGGTGAATTCGCTTCTTAAGTTGTACTTAAAATCCAATGGCTGGCTTCCCAAGCTTCCCCCTGTCACAACAAAATCGCTGATCTTCACCCAATCCTTTTTTTCCTGGAGTAATGATCTGGGAATTCGATAATTTAACTGCTTTAACAAATCAAATCTATATAAATCATAGCTGGAACGGATCAGCAAACCAAACGTTTTTGCTACAGGGATAGAAAATAGATATAAGATATATCCAAACAAAAACCACCCAAATACAACAATCAAAAATTCCTCTTTGGAAAACAGAGAAATCAAACTACTCAAAGGGACATGAATTCCAAACAATGGATTTACCGAAACTATCCCCACCGAACAACACTGAAAAATATAACAAATCCCTAAAACCAATAATCCAATCAGTCCATTAACGTATGACAAGAAAGAAGAATTGAGTAAAAAAATAAAGTGATTATTTGTCTCTTCCAATTGGTTTGCCATATTTTGTGGTAAAAGAGTCGACAAGCGCGGCCACAAACTAATGCCTGCCAAAAGACCGTATTTTTCAGGGTACTGTTCACTTGCGCGGAGTACATTTCCCAATCGGGTAGGCATGAGATCATCTTCCCTTAACGGAAAACTTAACTCCGCATCACTATAATCTGACCAAGCTTGATTATAATATTCTTCAAAAACCTTTTCCCATCCATCAACTCTTTTTTTCTTTGCGTCAAGCACTTTCTTAATAAATTTTGTTTTTCGTCTATATTCAGGCATACAAAATAATCGCACCAAAATCCATTTTATCCAGCCAAAGAGATAATACCCTTCATAGAATCGTACAATCCAATTGACCATGCTATAAAGCGCAAAGCCTACCCACATGATCAAAGCTGAATACAAAAGTAGTAGACTGGCAGAATATTTATCACCAACAAGTGGAGTGGTAAAAGTTTCAGGAATAAACGCACGATATATAAACGCCCCTAAAGTGATGAAAAAGGCAGCCGGCAACATTGATGAAACAATATATGATCGGCCAATGTCCTTAATCGGGCTGTTCTC
>DATDAG010000259.1:0-2007 GCA_036525495.1 Anaerolineales bacterium | reverse complement strand
GGAACCCAACATGCCTCCGGCTCGTTTTTTGCCGACACTATTACCGCCCATGCGAATAAGGTAATGGTCGCCACGCTACCTTACGAAACAAAACGTCTCACCCAGGAGATCGGCGGTGGAATTGTTGAGACTGGTTGTATGCCCTCATATCAGGACTTTTCCAACCCGCAATACGGGGAGCTTTTACAAAAGTACTATAAGGCAGGCCCCGCGTCCGCCGAAGCGAGGTATAAGGCTGCCCGTCTATCTGAGTGGTTGACAATTGGAGGCGGTGTCCCTGGGTGCATGCATGGTGGCGGCTCCCCAGACGGAGCCAGGTTGATGGTGAAATTTAGCACGCCTTTTGAGGAGTATGCAGATTATGCCCGCAAGATCATGGGCATCGCAGAAGAAATTCCTGACCCCCAAAAAAGAAGTAGTGATCGGGCCTTAGCACCATAGAATCTGCCCTGTTTCAAGGCAAACTTGTTCTCCTGTGATTGGCATGACTCAAAAGTCATTGGCACGGGGAATGGCGATCAATATCCCATAGGTATCGTCCGACCAGGCATGCAACTCCTCAAGCATTTTGCCACTATTGCTGATATCGCTTGTCATACCTCTCTTGAAAATATCGACCTGGTTTTGGCTAATAATACGGCCGGAAATATTTCTAGATGTAAATAAACCATGAGGGACATTTTGTTGAAACAAATGAATCCGGAAGAACTAGGTTTTTCTCATAAACGGTTAGCGCGCATCAATGATTTTATGGAACGATATGTGAATGACGTCAAAGCACCCGGCTTTGTCACCCTTGTGGCGCGCCGAGGCCAGATCGCTTATTTTGACAAGTTTGGATATCAGGATGTTGAGTCAAAAACCCCCATGGAGTTAGATACGATTTTCCGTATCTATTCCATGACAAAGCCAATTACATCTGTAGCGTTGATGATGTTGTATGAAGAATCGCCGTTCAATTTAACTGATAGAGTAGGTGAGTACATCCCCGCGTTCAAGAATGTCAGGGTCTGGGGTCCAAATGGTGTTTTGGAAACCCCACTGCGACCTATCACTATCCAGGATTTGTTGCGCCATACAGCTGGTCTCAGTTACGGAGATTACGCGGTATCGCAATCGCCTGTGGACAAGCTTTATGATGAATCGGATCTATTCAATCGCAACATCACAGTTGAAGAAATGACAGCGCGTATTGCTGGCCTGCCTCTTATGTATCATCCCGGCTCAAAGTGGCACTACAGTGTTGCTACAGATGTTATAGGGCGATTGATCGAGGTTTTGTCCGGCAAGCCATTAGCAGACTTTATGCAGGAGAAAATCTTCACCCCATTAGGGATGGTGGAGACCGCGTTTCATATTGATCCTTCCAAGTTAAGCCGTTTTTGCACTTTGTATGGAAAAACAACTGAAAGCGATTTTGGCGTTCTGGACATGCCGGAAACTAGCGAATATTTACCCCCCGTGACGTTGCATTCCGGCGGAAGTGGGCTGGTATCCACCGCCACTGATTACCTGCAATTTGCTCAATGTATCTTAAACAAAGGTGAGCTGAACGGCGTGCGACTGCTTGGTCCAAAAACGGTCGAATTAATTACATGCAATCATCTGCCATCAGCTTTGCTTCCTATTGCATTCGAGGGGATAGAACCGATGCTAGGCATGGGATTTGGCTTGGGGTTTAGCGTGATGCTGGATGCAGCCCAAGCTGGCATCATGGGCTCGGTGGGCGATCATAGCTGGGGCGGATATGCCGAAACTTATTTTTGGATTGATCCACAAGAGGACCTGACCGCAATATTGATGACACAGTATTTACCCTCGATGACTTACCCGATCCGCAAAGAGTTTAGAACAGCTGTTTACCAGGCTCTAATCAGTTGAGGAAATTAGGATGGAAAAACCTGAAAAACCCCAAACTCAAGGCAAGAAGCCCAAATTGTATAGCTTTCGTATCCGGAAATCTCCTTATTTTGAGGCTACTCAGCGTTATGGCTGTAAAGCCTATAC
>DATDAG010000258.1:0-3288 GCA_036525495.1 Anaerolineales bacterium | reverse complement strand
GTGTCCACGGGAATCACCTCGGAAAAATAGGTCACGCCTTCAAAAGTTGCCATCACAGCGAATTGGAGATTTTCCTCGAACGGGGCGTCAGAGAAGAGAAAGGTTCCGTCCGCCAGGGATTGTGCATGCAACATTCCGGCTTCGGCATAATTCTGGTCAAGGATGTGTAACATTACCTCCAATGACTCGGCGACTGCCTGCCCGGTGTTCTGGTTGATGATCTTTCCTGTTACTTCGCCTGTTGGACCACTGGGTGGGGTATCTGTTTGGGCAGAGACCGGATGTGTGGCAAGGACGGACATTACCAACGCCATGAGCAATACATAGGAAATCTTTTTGTTCATGAATGCACCGCTTCCATCTCGACGGTCAATTGTGTGCCGCATGACGAACAGAACAGATCACCAGCCCGGACTTTTTTCCCGCAGGAGTGGCAATCAATGTGATTTACCTGTGCGCCGCACTTTGAACAGAATTGTTGACCGGATTCCATCGATGCTCCACATTCGGCACAGTTCTCACCTTTCGATGTGCGGCGCTTCAGGATCATCGTTTCGAGTTGATCCTCCTTTTCATCCCGCTGCCCGATGTAGCGAGCCGCCTCCATCAGAAGTTGTTCGCGTGCCGGGACATAATCTTCATCACTAACCTTGCCGGTCTTGTAATCGAAATCCAGATCGCGTAATGCTGAGAGAACAACAATTCGCTCTTCACCTTTGGTTGCGGTTGTACTGTGTTTCGACTTCGTCGTTTGTATTTGTTGAAAGGGTCTGATGACCACTACAAGTGCAGTGCCCAACAGCATCAGCCCGATCAATACCGCAGTAATATTCATAATTTGCGCTCCATGCTCAATCCAATTCGCGTAGTTCGCGTTCGATCTTTTCCAGTACATCCTTCGAAATCGAAGAGGTTGATGGGATAGGGAGAGGCGCCAATTTCTGCTTCTTCCAGTTCCTCAGGACCTCATAGACGATTCCCACTCCGATCAATACAACGATTAGCGGCAGGAACCAAACCAGGGAAGTGAAACCCTTGCGTTGCGGCTCAGCCAGTACACGCTCGCCGTACTGCGCCACAAAATAATCAATGACCTGCTGCTCCGTCCAACCCTCGGAGAGTTGGTCGCGTATCTGGGCGCGCCAATCCTGGCAGGCTTTGGTCTCGCAGACATCCAATGGGGTGTTGGGGCAGACCGGGCAGTACAATTTCTTGGCTATCAGATTGACATCATTGTCAGTGGGATATCCCGGTTGTTCACCCTGAGCATATGCGATGCCCACAACCAAAAGACTGGCGGCAGACACGAGCATCAAAAGAAGGATATTTCGTTTCATGTTTTCCATCTCAGCCCTCCTGAGGCACGGGATACGAAGTCAGCCCACCGGGCTTGAGCACGTAGGTGGCTTCGCGTTGTTCGGTCGTCGACCAGGCGGCAATGATCGTCCCGAGGATCATCAGGAAGCCGCCGATCCAGACCCAGTTGATGAGCGGGTTGATGTAGGCCTTGAACGTGGCTGATTGACCGCTATCGGTCCAGCCGACGAGAAGCACATATACATCCTTCCCCGGCGTGGAGTAGACGCCCGGTATCGTGACGGGTTGCTGCTGGACGATGAAATAATCACGGCGCGGATTAATCGTGCGTATCGCTTCGCCATTCTGACGGAGTGTTGTGACCGCCTCGACAACTTCTCTTCCATCCGAGCCGGCATAGCTGCGCAAGGCCTCGAACTGCAACTGATAATCTCCAATGACGAGGGATTCGCCTTCCGAAACGGTTCCCTGGGTTTCCAGTTTGAAATTCCCATCACCGATAAAGCCGAGGGCGATCAACACCACGCCGATGTGGATGATGTACCCGCCATACCGCCTATGATTCCGCCCGATGAGGTGGAAGAGCGCAGTAAGCGGATCTTCACCGCGGGAAGAACGCCGCGCTTGCACGCCCTTCCAGAATTCAGTCAGGATCAGGCTCAGGGTCAACGTGACAAGCCAAAGTCCGAGGATGGAAGCGGGGTGCATCCGATGTGCGTATGCCCAAATCAAGGTAAATCCCAATGAGACGAGGAAGGGTATCCAAATTGCTTTTCCAAGTGTGCGAACCGCTTGTTTGCGCCAGGCGAAGAGCGGTGCGACACCCATCAGCAAGACCAGCACGAAGAAGAGCGGACCGCTGGCTTTTATAAAATAAGGCGCCCCAACAGTGATCTTGGTGCCTGTGACCAATTCGCTGATGAGCGGGAAGATCGTGCCCCAGAAGACGACAAAGGTGATTGCCAGGAAAAGCATGTTTTGTAGAACAAAGGCTGATTCACGCGAGATGAAACTTTCCAGCGTATGCTCAGATTCCAATGTGTCCCATCGCTTGTATAGTATGGTAACGGAGCCCAGGAATGTGAGACCGATAAAAGCGAAGAAGGCGGGACCCAGCGCGGACTTGGCAAAGGCATGCACGGAACTGATCACGCCGGTGCGGGTGATGAATGTGCCGAAGAGCGAAAGCGAATAGGTCAGGATAATGAGCACCATGTTCCACTTTTTCAACATGCCCCGTTTTTCTGTCATCATCACCGAATGGAGGAAGGCAGTCCCGGTCAGCCACGGCATGAGCATGGCATTCTCGACCGGGTCCCAGCCCCAGAAGCCGCCCCAGCCGAGCACATCATATGCCCAGCGCCCGCCGAGGATCAAGCCGATGGAGAGGAAGATCCAGGCGACCAGGGTCCAGCGGCGCGTGGTGCGTATCCATTCATCATTACGCGATTGTCCTGTGATCAAAGCTGCTATGGCAAATGCAAAGGGAATGACGAAACCGGTAAAGCCCAGATAGGTCGTGGGCGGGTGCCCGATCATCCCAAAATGACGCAGCAGAGGATTCAACCCACCACCATCATCCGGGTAATAGGGCATTGAGTTGGCGGGTTGGAACAGGGATTGTGTGACCTCATTGGTTCCCTGAATATGCCAGAGACGCTCAAATGGATTGGTGATGAAAAGAACCACGCCAACGAAAAAGGCTGTGGTGAGCATGGCGGTGGCAGTGAACCAGGGCATCAATTCCCGGTCGCGATCCCATTTTCGCAGGAGCACGACAGCCACAAAGCCGGACATCAACCATGCCCAGAAAAGTACCGAGCCTTCCTGTCCACCCCATAGCGCAGTGATTCGAAGAAACGGCGACATTGCCTGGCTGGAAACATCGTATACGTAAGTCAGTGAAAAATCGAGCGTGTACAGGGCATAAACGACAACGATGACAGAGAAAGTCAGAAAGGGGAAGGCAAG
>DATDAG010000257.1:0-5440 GCA_036525495.1 Anaerolineales bacterium | reverse complement strand
ATCGTTGGGATATAGTCGCATATCTTTGGCAGTCCAACACCACACTTGATTCCCTTACCAACGGACAGCAACTTTATGCTCAAAATTGTGCCGCCTGTCATGGGCAGAATGGCGCGGGCGACGGCGTCTTTGCCGATGATCTGGAAGAAGCAGGCGAAGCATCCATGCAGACAATGACAGGTGCACATGATATGGTCATGCAGGCCCCACCCGATTTGACCGATCTCAGACGGATGCTTGGGGCCAGCCCGGCTTTATTACACGGAAAACTTTTGCGCGGTGGGATGGGCACGGGTATGCCGATGTGGGGTTCTATTTTCACTGAAGAACAAATCTGGGACCTGGTCGCATATATATATTCGTTCCAGTTTGAATATCCAAAGTAAGGAGGCTCAATGAACAAGAAACAAAGAAGACAGAAATTAAGGGAGCAAAAGCAAAAGCGAAGAAATACCACAATCCTTCTAGCTATAGGCGGATTTATGTTGGTTTTTGCTGCGATCCTGTTCGCGCGACAGGGTGGTGGTGATGGCGGCGGAACGCCGTCCATAGCCGTGGATCAACAAGTGATTGATTACGGCGATGTGAAGTTCAACACCAATAAAACCTTTGCTGTCAAGGTTACCAATACGGGTGATGGTACATTACGTTTCAAAGAAAAGCCCTACATCCAAGTTTTGGAGGGCTGCTGACCGCCTGAACTGACCATCGGTTCGATGGTACTCAAACCGGGCGAAAGCACTACTGTCCAATCCAGCGTATTCATGATGCACGAAGGCATGGATGGTCCACACAATTTCGGGGTTCACTTGAAAACGAACGACCCTAATAATCCTGACATGGTTGTGAACGTGTTGTCCAACTGGATACCGTAATACATTTCAACCATCCGTGAAATACTGGGAAGCGTTCCCGAACGTCAGGCTCTGGTCATAACCAGAGCCTGACGTTTTTCATAAGCAGAATTGCTTATTCAGAAACACGATAAACAGCGCTTATCCGTCTTCTTTCCAGACTTTAGAATAAGTATTGAAATCTGATGATGTGAGGCAGGTTGTGCTGAATAGACTAAACCGCCATTTTGAAGATATGGTTCTTGCCATCGTCGTTTGGATGTGCACCCTTCCATTGGTGAGTTTGTTCCTTTTTCCGTTTTGGGGAATGGAGATTTGTCTGCTGATTGCCATTGGATTGTTGATCGTGCTTTTCATTGTTTGCTGGGGAATCTGCGATTGGAAAATATTCAAATCGTGAGGTTAAAAAAAATATGTTAACAGTTTCCATTGATCCGATCATTTTTCACATTGGCCACTTTGCGGTGCGCTGGTACAGTCTGATTCTCCTTACTGCCATTACTGTAGGTATCTGGCTGACGGCGAGTGAGGCGGAACGCAAAGGTATTAAAAAAGAAGAAATATACGATATATCCATATGGATCGTCATCGGCGGGCTGGTTGGGGCACGGTTATTTCACGTGCTCGATCACTGGTCCGATAAGTTTGCCCCATATCCCATTAGAGCGCTATACATCTGGGAGGGCGGACTGGCAATATGGGGTGCAATCGTCGGAGGGCTCATCGTGGGAGCATTGATCGCCTGGAGGCGCGGCTGGTATTTCCCAAAATTGCTGGATGCTGCGGCTCCAGGTTTGGTCCTGGCACAAGCCATCGGGCGCATTGCATGTGTCATCACGGGGGATGCAATGGGCAAACCGACGACCGGCCCGTTTGGATTTGCGTACACCAGCCCAAATGCGGTGGTCCCGCAACTTGGCGTTTATTACACGCCAATGCCTGTTTATGAACTGATCGTCAACCTTGGGATATTTGCCGTGCTATGGCAATTGCGTAAACGCAATTGGACTGATGGAAGACTTTTCTTGGTCTATCTGACTTTGTACAGCCTTGAGCGCTTCTTCCTGGCTTTCACCAGTTCATATCGCATCATCGCTTTTGGCATGACGCAATCGGAAATTATTGCGATTTTTGGGCTGGTCGCCAGCTTAATATTCCTAAAAGTCATGTCTCGTAAACTAAATAAACAAACAATCTAAGGAGAATAAAATGGACGATAATTGTCACGTTGAACCGATCTACAAAGATTCTGTAAGCGCCGAGACGCTACGAAATGCTGACAACGCCTTGTTGGCAGTGTGGGGGATGGGTTGCGAAAACTGCGTTACGCGAGTCCGTAACAGCCTGCTCTCGGTGGAGGGTGTCTTTGGTGTAGATGTGTATTTGAATATGGCGATGGCTGAAGTGAGATATGACGGCAAAATGATCTCACCGGAAACATTGGTGAACGCTGTAGCCCGCGCTGGGAATGATGGTCGTCACGAATACCGTGCACAGCTCGTCTCTGGCGAGGTTGTAAATCCGTAAAACGAATCTTTCACACAAGCTGACTTGGTTATAAATCTTTACAAGACCTTTCGCACAGCTTTAAAGGTTCTTTACACAGATTCTTTATACTGGGATCATACAAAACACGAAAGGAGACAGTTACCATGATGGGTTTCGGATTTCTCTTCATGCTCGCCTTGTTTGTCCTGCCGGTGATCCTCGTTGTGCTTCTAGTCGGTAAACTTAGCGGCAGCAAATAACCTACTGAATTTTAGATAAATAATTTCCGAAAATTTCCTCGAATCTACTCGTAAAATTGGCTTCTTGGACGGAAATTAATTCTATAAATATCAGTAATTGCACCCTCTTCTCTCAAGGGACTGTCTTAATCAGGCAGCCCCATTTTGATTCGGGAAAACTCTGAATTCATTTTGCCTATTTTGTCATACGCGAAAATGCCTATCGAGCAACGGGGGATTTAGCGCTGTGCCTACAACGCCCCTGCACCTATACTGTAACAAAGGAAATGTGAAATGAGTGCCCTTCTTCCCTTCTTATCTCTCGATCAGACATGTGACAAGAGTCAGGTCTGGGCTGTCCAAGAATTGGCCAATGCCGGTTTGCATGTCGTGCAAACCTTCGATTTGAACGTTGCCAGGTTGGCTCATCCAGATTGTACTTGCCCAAACCACGGTACAGCGGACTGTAACTGCCAAATGGTCGTTCTACTTGTGTATCAAAAGAAAGGTGATCCAGCCACGCTTGTCATTCATGGGCAGGAAGGCAAATCCTGGCTTTCGCTTGCATATCCAGATGGAAAACGTGTTAGCCAGCGTTTTGAGACAACCATCCGACGGGCACTCCGATCCGGACAGCCGGCCACATTATCCCTTGCCGAGGCTGATCTATGAAAACGCCAGATCAACCATCGGAGATCATACAACGGATGCGTATTGCGGCGGGCCACTTGAACGCGGTTATAAGGATGGCAGAGGGGAACGAGTCCTGTGAGCAATTACTCCATCAGCTTCACGCTGTCCAAGCCGCTCTCAATGCAGTTGGTCATGGATTGATTACCTGCCAGATCCGGGATAGCCAGAAATTTATATTGGAAAGTTCATCTGCTGAAGAACGACTCTCTGAATTAAGAAAGATCCAATCTTTATATTCTGTTTTTACACAATATCCAAATTACCATACAGAGGTTTCTCATGAATAATGCTCTATCAGAATTAACTCTACCCATTTCAGGGATGACCTGTGCTTCATGTGCATCCCACGTTGAAAAGGCATTAAACAATGTCCCCGGTGTTGAGCAAGCCAGCGTTAATCTGGCAACAGAAATAGCGACCATCCATCTTGCCAGGCAGGTGCCGGTAAACACCCTGGTGCAGGCTGTTCAGGATACTGGTTACGGTGTTTCCACTGAAGCGATCACTTTGCCCATTGGCGGGATGGCCTGCGCATCATGTGCTGCTGATGTGGAAGGCGGTCTGGCGGAAACGCCTGGCGTACTGCAAGCTGCCGTCAATTTGGCGACCGAGCGGGCAACTGTGACATACGTTTCATCCCTAGTAACACTTAACGATCTGAAAAAAGCTGTGGCTGACACCGGTTATCAAGTACTCGAACTGGATGAAACATCTGAGAACGAGGCGGAAGATCAGGAAGAGCGCAAGATGGCTGATGCGCGTTTTCGTATGTGGGTGGCCTGGGGCTTTACCATTCCCATTATCGCATGGATGTTCGTTGAGATGTTCGGCGGTATTATGTGGCCCAACCCGACAATCTATAACCTGGGAATGATTCTTCTCTCTCTACCGGTGTTGTTCTGGGTTGGAAAAGACACGTATCGAGGTGCGTGGGCGGCTGTCACACATGGCCATGCCAATATGGATACGTTGATCGCCCTCGGTACGGGCGTTTCTTTGTTGACTGGTCCGTTTTCCTTCGTCTTCCCGTTAGCCAATTACGCTGGTGTGGCAGGGATGATCATGGCTTTTCACCTGACTGGGCGTTATGTTGAGGAAAGTGCCAAGGGACGGGCATCGCAGGCAATCCGAAAACTGCTGGAGTTGGGTGCCAAGACTGCTCGCATCCTGCGTGATGGACGGGAAGTGGAGATTCCAATTGAGGATGTTCAGGTTGATGATGTGATGATCGTACGCCCTGGTGAGAAGATCCCCACTGACGGTTTGATCCTTGAAGGTGACAGCGCCATCGACGAATCAATGGCGACCGGTGAGTCGATGCCGGTAAACAAGCATCCCGGCGACGAAGTGATTGGTGCGACAGTAAATCAGGAGGGATTGCTCAAGGTGAAGGCAACCAAGGTTGGCAAGGACACTTTCCTCTCGCAGGTTATCAAATTGGTGGACGAATGTCAGGGCTCAAAAGTGCCGATCCAGGAATTTGCCGACAAAGTTACAGGCATCTTTGTCCCGGTAGTGATCGTTGTCGCCGCCCTGACAATCTTGGCTTGGATTTTTACTCCTGGCTTGATGCGCCCATTTATTCAAGCAGGTACGTTCCTGCCCTGGGTCGATCCTAACCTGGGCGTGATCACGCTGGCTATCGTGTCGATGGTCTCGGTGTTGGTCATTGCCTGCCCATGTGCATTAGGGCTGGCTACTCCGACTGCTCTAATGGTTGGCAGTGGCAAAGGTGCTGAACACGGCATCCTGATCCGCAGCGGAGAGGCGATCCAGACTTTGAAGGATGTCAGGGTAGCCATCTTTGATAAGACCGGCACGATCACGAAAGGCAAGCCCGAAGTGACAGACATCGTCACGATTAATGATTTTGATCCGCAAAAAATGTTGCAGTGGGCCGCGTCAGTAGAACGTGGCAGTGAACATCCTTTGGGGCGGGCAATTGTCGATAAATCAGAAGCAGACCAATTGTCGCTGGATGAACCACAGGACTTCCAGGCTGTGCGTGGTAAAGGAGTCGAAGCCTCAGTCGATGGAAAAACGGTTCTTGTTGGGACTCGTCGCCTGCTCAATGAACGAAAAATTGATCCAACCCCCTTGGAAGAAACAATGACCCGCCTGGAAGGTGAAGCTAAGACCGCCATGCTGGTGGCTGTGAATGGAAAA
>DATDAG010000256.1:0-5222 GCA_036525495.1 Anaerolineales bacterium | reverse complement strand
TGCCCAGTTCCCCGACACGTTTATACGCATCAATGAAAGACCCAAGCATATTATTTCGGACCGAAGACAGGATAGCACGCTTGAATCCTTTATAGTGCATCTGGATTTTATATTTATCGAGGAAGAAGCCAACCATTTCAGGATCGTAGAAATCCCTGGCGGCGCTCTCGATCATGCTCTCGCTTCCTGTCAGGCTGAAAATTGCATCTGCGATCCTGGGCGGTTTCATCGCCCTCAGGGTGGGCATCAGAGAAACTGGTTTCACGCCTGCAGGATCTATCAACGTCAGCGACTTGACGCGTTCCGGGTGGCGCGCAGCAAATGTGGCAGTGATGGGTCCGCCCATCGAAAGCCCGATCAAGTTCACGGGGCGCACGATGCGGAGCGCATCCAAAAGATCAGAAAGTTGATTGATCAAGAGGTCGATGTTATAGCGGGTACGGGGCCTGTCGGAGAATCCGCGTCCAAACAGATCGTAACGCAGTGCGCGGTATCCCGATCCTGTAACGAAGTCGAATGTAGGGTCGAAGATGAAATAAGGAACGGAGAAACCATGAACGAAGACGACAATTTGTTCGCTTTCTGGATTTGATAACTCGTAATGAGTGATACCATTTGGCAATTGAATGAACGAACCGCCCGCAGATCGACGGGCTTCGTCGTTCAATTGTTTTGTCTCAAAAACAGGGAAAGGCATTCTACAGGATTAGATCTTACCCAGCGCGCGCAGGACGCGTTCGGGGGTGAACGGCAGTTCATTGATCCATACGCCGGTGGCATCGTGGATCGCCGCTGCGATGGCGGGCGCAACCGGCAGGTAGGGGAGTTCTCCCACGCCGCGCGCGCCCCAGGGTCCGTTCGGATCGTTCACTTCGACGATGACGGTTTCAACTTTTTCAGGAATATCCAAAACGGTGGGGATGAGATAGGTGCTGAGCTGGTCGGTGAGGACATATCCGTCCTTCATCTTGTAATCTTCGAGAATGGCATATCCCTGTGCCTGCACGACCGCGCCTTCGACCTGTCCCTGGACGAGATCAGGGTTGATTGCCTGCCCAACATCATTGGCGGAGACAAAGCGTATGACACGCACGTGACCGGTCTCGGTATCCACTTCCACTTCGGCGGCTTGTGCCACGAAGGCATAAGCAAAGTTGGGTGTGGAGTATCCCGTTTCAGGCTCAAAGTTTGTTGTACGCGGCGCAAGATATTTATACTCACCAACGGCCGGACGTTCCTCAGCGTCCCATTTTTTGAGGGCGAGTTCCGCCGCGCCTCGAATGGCATTCCCAGACATGAACGTCATGCGCGAAGCGGAGACCGAGCCGGACGGTCCCGTTGTGGCGGTATCTGATGCAATCAGTTTCACTTTCTCGAAAGGAACACCAACCGCCTCTGCCGCCATTTGCGTCATCACTGTATGAGTGCCTTGTCCAACCTCTGCGCTGGCGTGGTGGAGAATGACTTCGTCGACCTCTGTTCTGCCGCGCAGTTCAATCCTTGCCCAGCAGTTCTCCTGATACCCGAACGAGAAGCCGATGTTCTTGAACCCGGCCGCGAATCCCTGGCCGCGGACAATGGATTGTCGGTCTCGGTCTGTGGACTTCGACCCTCGTTCGGATTTCCACCCGAACCTGTCGCGTGCCGCCTCTATACACTGGATCACGCTGACAGGGCTTGGCGATGGGGTCCCTACGCCCATGGTATCGCCGTCTTTCAGCGCATTCTTCAAGCGGAACTCGACCGGGTCCATGCCGATTTTTTCGGCAAGTTTGTCCATTTGCATCTCTGCCATAAACAAAGCCTGTGGCGCTCCGAATCCGCGAAATGCCGCGCCGGGAACGTTGTTGGTGTAAATGCCATAGACATCGGTTTTTACATTCGGGATGGAATAGGGACCCGTTGATGTTATGGCTGAATTGCCCAGCACTTTGTTGGTCGTATACATATAAGCGCCCGCATCACCGATAATCTCATTTTCGACGGCGACAACTTTTCCATCATTTGACGCGCCCCACTTTGCGCGCAAGACCACTTGATGACGTTTTCCATGACCGATAATCGATTCCTGCCGAGACCATATAACGCGAACCGGTCTTTGCAACTTCCATGCCGCGAGTGCCAGCACGATCTGCACAGACATATCCTCACGCCCGCCAAATGCGCCGCCGATTGCCGGGTAGATCACGCGGATGTGGTCTTCCGGTAAGTCCAACGAGTGCGCGATTTGTTCCTGGTCTTCGTGAGTCCACTGTCCGCCGCTGACGACTGTGACGCGTTCTTCCTCATCAATGTAAGCCAGTCCCGCCTCGGGTTGCAGGTACGCATGTTCCTGCACAGGCGTACGATATTCATTTTCGACGATCACGTCTGCTTTTGCGAACGCTTCGTCCACATCCCCTTTGCGGATCTTGTAATGGACGCAGATATTCGAATCATCGATCTCTTCATGGACGCGCGGAGTGCCGGGCTTCATTGCTTCAACAGGATCTGTGACAACGGGCAGATCTTCATATTCGACCTCGATTAACTTAAGCGCCGAAGCGGCCTGCGCTTCGCTCTGAGCCACAACAACCGCCACCTGGTCTCCGATGAATCGAACAACATCCGCCCCTGTTTTCGACGAACCGACGCCGCACAGCACAGGCTGGTCCTGCCATTGCAACCCATACTCGTTGACCGGCACATCCTTGGAAGTGTACACAGCCATGACGCCAGGCGCTGCTTCCGCCCTGCCTGTCTTGATCCACTTGATGCGCGCATGCGGACGACCAGCAAACAGGACCTTCATGTGCAACATGCCCTTCATAGACAAGTCGCCGGAGTAGGGCGTTTCGCCGGTCACTTTGCCGCGTGCATCCACGCGGGGCAGGGGTTTACCAATGGTATTGTAAGTGGACATTCCTTTGCTTTCGAACTATCTCTTGTACTTCTTGGTTTTGACGCGCGGGGGCGGCACATCATACGGTCCGTATTTCGAGGGAGAGAAAATCGAATACATCCACCCGAAGATGACGGACAGTATTCCGCCAAGGAGGATGATCGCCACGAACGCGATTGCCAGTGTTGCAGGAAGATGCTCGACATTTGCAAGACGCCCAAAAATCCAATTAAGCCCGGCGAAATTGGCAAGTGCAGGGGGAATGGACATATACCCATACCACTCAGGCGGAATGATTTGATAGCCAAATCCTTGGGCGGCAAGAAGATCGCCTATAGCGTAAGAGAAAACTGGCACGATCAACATTAATAAACACCCGATGCCGCGCATGTAGGGATTGACTACATTCCTTTTTGGCGCAGCCTGCTTTTTCACATGCGAACTATACTTGCCCATATCTCACCTCATTCTTTGATCCTGCTTGCATCTTCGATTGCCTGAACGATCTTGTAGTATCCCGTGCACCGGCATAGATTTCCGGTAATGGCTTGCTCGATCTCGCTTCTGGTTGGGTTATCTTTTTCTTCCAACAACTTTGCGGCAGACATGATGAAACCCGGCGTGCAATATCCACATTGGACTGCGCCGTCCTGGATAAATGCCTCCTGGACAGGGTGCATTCTCCCTTCTCCTTTAGAAGAGATATCAGCGAGTCCTTCGATGGTTACGATCTCCGCTCCATGTGCGCGCGGCGCGGGGACAAGACATCCCATCACTGCTTTGCCATCCAGGAACACGGTGCATGCGCCACATTCGCCTTCGGCACAGCCTTCCTTTGTTCCGATCAATTTACCCTCTTCGCGCAGGAGGCGGAGCAGGGTTTTGTCGTACCCGCTTTTGAATGAATGTTTTTTCCCGTTGATGGTCGTTTCAATAGGATTGGATGGAGACTCATGTGTCAATCGAATTCGCCTTTTAGGCGAATCTTTGCCCCACAACAAAACCGCCTCTTCCGGGAACCCGGCCTGTCCCTGTCCATCGCGCAGTGACCTCAGCCCGCGCAGGGTGCAGACGCGGACCATCTCACGGCGGTACGCCGCGCTTCCGCGAATATCGTCAATGGGCTTGGATGCATTCATCGCCAGCCGGGCGGCTTCTTCGATGACTTCATCTGTTAGTTGATTGTTCTCAAGAAATCTTTCTGCTTCTCCCGCTTGGATGATGGTGGGGGCAACCGCTCCCAGCGTGATCGAGGCTGATCGAACAGAATCAGTCTCGAGATTAAGAATGACCGCCACGTTTATCACAGCAATCGCCTGAGCGCGGCGTAAAGCCAGTTTGATGAATGTCCCGCGCTGTGCCGAGGTCATCGCAGGGAAGGAAATATCCACGAGCATTTCATCGGCTTGCATTACCGTTTTGCGGACGCCGGTATAAAAATCCTTCAAAGGAATTGTACGTGTGCCGTTCACCGATTGCAGAGTGACGGACGCGCCGAGTGCCATGAGGGGTGTGATGGTGTCGTTGGCGGGTGAGGCGGTAATGAGGTTGCCAGCGATCGTGCCACGGTTACGGATTTGCGGCGCGCCGACCTCCCATGCCGCGCGCGCCAATGGATAAGCGCGTTCACGGATCAGTTTTGATGCAACGCAATGGTTGTGTGTAACGAGTGGACCAAGATGGATGAAGTTGTCCTCGTCCAGGGTGATCTGGTCGAGTTGGGGGATGCGTGTGACATCTACGAGTGTGCGGATGTCTTTGCGGATGCCGCGTTCGAGTTCGAGGATGAGGTCGGTGCCGCCCGCGATAATGCGGGCATGTCTCCCCTGTTCGGACACTATTTTGAGCGCTTCTTCAATGGTGGTTGCGTTGATATAGTTGTGCCACATGATGAGTTCATGTCATTGCGAGAGCGCCAGCCCGGAGCAATCTCCTATACGCTGATGGGGATTGTTTTGTCATTATCGCTCCTCGCAATGACGGAAAAGTTTATTTCGATCCTGTAACGACTTCCGAGCGTTTGTTGTAGGTCTCGTTTGCGAGCCGTGCTAGTGATGTGAGGTTGCGGATGGCGGCGGGGAGCGCGGCTTCATCTCCCATGCTCGCTTCCACATTATCGTTGGCGCGGCCGATTTGTTCTGCGAGATCGAAGAACGCGGCGTCGAATTGATAGATCGCTTCGAGTTCCTTTTCGTTGATCTTGACCGCATCGAACAGACCCGAATAGCCGCGCGGTGCGGTGCTGATCCGGTCAATGAATGTCCGCAACTGGATGGCGGCTTTTTCCATGTCGTCCACGTAGGCGATCATGCCATTGCCGACCATGTCTTCCTGCAATTGG
>DATDAG010000255.1:0-10875 GCA_036525495.1 Anaerolineales bacterium | reverse complement strand
AGTAGCGCAGGGTATCCGATGAAATGTCAAACCGTTCGCTTACTTCTGCTATTTTCATAATTCACCTCAACAGAGAGTCTAACACCTGGAGTTCACTCCAAGTCAAGGGTTTTTCAAAACAAAAATGGGTTGGATTTTACCCAACCCATCTTACATCGACCCAAAAATATCTATGGACCGCTCACAGTTTCGAATCCTGCATCCACCCACTGATTCATCCCGCCTGCCATGCTTGTCACCTGCTCAAATCCTGACGAAAGCAGGATGTCGCGTCCCTGCTGGCTGCGGTTCCCCGAGCGGCACACAACAACGACTTCCCGATCCTTTGGGACTTCGTTCACGCGCGATGCCAATTCGCCAAGTGGGATCAGCGTTGCACCGGGGATGTGACTCTCGTTCCACTCAACGGGTTCGCGCACATCAAGGATGAATGCGCCTGCATCACGCATCGCGAACGCTTCCGTCACCGAGAGTTCAAGCGGCAATGATTCAACAGAAACGGCATTGCCCGGGTTAGACAGGAAGACAGCGGCGATTACGACCGCAATGGCGCCCAAACTTGCCCAAAGTAAGGTTGGGGTGAACTTTTGTTTAGTGTATTTTTGGGGTGTAGTTTTTCGGGGTTTCTTTTTGTTACTCATTTCGTGTACTCCATTAATTGGTTTTCAACGCTGCAGCTACGCGCTCCAGTTTCTCGCGTGCCTCCCGGGCAACCGGCTCCAGGTCTGCAGACTTCACAACTCCCAACATGCTGATCGGGTCAACGATCGAGATATCTACAACATCTCCATCTCCTTGCGACACAACCACATTGCACGGCAGCAACATTCCGACTTGTGGATCGGCTGTCAATGCGCGATGAGCGAGAGACGGATTGCACGCACCGAAAATTTTATAAGGGCGGAAATCTACATCGAGTTTCTTCTTCAAAGTTTCCTTTACGTCAATCTCGGTCAATATGCCAAAACCCTCCCCTTTCAGCGCATCAACTACTTGCTGGATCGCGGTCTCAAATTCTGTTTCCAATTTCACGGTAAAGCCAAGTTGTGATGAATTTATTGCTTTCATTGTTTATCCTTTATTATGTTTTGCCCAGACGCGGCACGCGTCAGACTTGGACCTTCAGCCTGGTCGCGGCTTCGAAACTTTCTTTTCGTCTAGCGGCTATTCCATCCAGGCAACGTTGAGGTCGCTATCACTATCCAAGTGATTAGATGCACAGACAGCCAAAAAGTGACAACATCCGAAGAATATATCCCACCACTGAGCCAGAAAGATTACAAGAATACTAGCGAAGCTTCGCCTCAAACCGACGAGTAAATGAATCGGTCAATGTTGGAGGCTATCCAAGGTTTTTGGAAGAGAGTATCCTCTGTATTGGAGGATCTGCCGATGATGACTATTCCGGAACTTTTGCGTGAGCATGTGTCGTTAGATCTGGAGTGCGTGGATCGGGTGTACATAAACGGGTACATTCCGAACCTGCAATCGTCAGGAGGGCTGGTGTACTTTCTGGAACATCAGCGCAGTCAGCTGATCGCGTCGCCAATTCTATTGGGCAAGATCACTCAAAGCTTTGCCTCCCAAGTGGAAGCGTTTGCCAAACAGGAAAGCATACCGATCGTGCACTTTCAGAAAGGACAACGCAAGGACGATGTGGCGGCTGGCTATCGCCGGAAGTATACGCAGGAGGAAGGCGTGGTCTTCATTGGTGTGGCGCAGGAGAAGATGAGGGGCTGGAAAGCGCGTAAAGAAACGCAAGGCAAACTTGTGCGGTTTCTGTTCTCGCAACAGTCGGTATTTGTGCGACACTATTATTTCTATCTGCAGGATCGGGAGTTTGGGCCAGGCTTCATCAAAATCGGAGCCTATGCGCCCTATCCGGTCAAGGTGTATCTGAACGGGCATGAATGGGCCAAGCAACAAATGCAGCAAGCCGGGCTGGCCTTTGAAGCCCTGGATAACGGCTTTCTGCAGTGCAGTCAGCCGGAGCGCCTGCAGACGATTTGCAACGGGTTGGGTCCCGAACAGGTGCAAGCGTTTTTCGACAAGTGGGGAACAGGTCTGCCCTGGCCGCTGACTGCTGAAGACCGCCAAGCAGGCTATCGCCATCGTTTGTCCATCTGGCAAATGGAAGTGAGCCGCACCCAAGTGTTCACGCGACCGGTGCGGGGGCGCGAATTCTTTGAGCAGGTCATCCGCGAGAATCTGGATCTGGGTCGACCAGATCGGGTGCAGCTGATCTTTGGGCGACAGCTGCGCCGCAACGCGCCCAGTCAGTTCCGCACCCAGGTGCTGCAGAGCGGCGTGCAACCCACGCTGCAGCTGACCTATAAGCACTCCGGAGTCAAGCAATACTTCAAAGAGAACCGCGCGCTGCGCACCGAGACCACCATTAACAACCCACACGATTTTGATGTAGACAAAGGTCTCCGCAATTGGGTTTATCTGCGGCAATTGGGTACGGCCATCAATCGCCGTCTGCTGGAGACTGAACGTGTCAGCCAGGACTGTCTGCTCTCCTGTGAAAGTTTTGAGCGCCTTTCCCAACCCACCACCACCGAAACAGGCCAGCGCGCTCCCGGCCTGCGTTTTGGACACCCACGGGTGATGGCTTTGTTTGCGGCTTTGTGCCGCTTCGCGCCCGGCTTGAATGGCTTCCGCCACGCCGACGTGCGCGAGATCGTCGCCAGCCTTTTGGCCTGCCCCCTGAAGCCTATACCCCCCAGCCAGATGAGCTATGACCTGCGGCGTTTGCGCTTGAAGGGTCTGATCGCACGCATAGCTGGCAAGCATACCTACATCCTCACCACCTACGGCCGCAAGGTCGTCTACTTGATGACCAAACTCCAACAACGCATCTTTAACATAACCAGTGCAACGCTTGAAACCACCCTCACTTTGCCCTCCCAACTCGCAAATGCCTTTCACCAACTAGATCAGGAGTTGGATAAACTTGTCGCCAATGCTCAACTGACCCCTATGAAAAGTTGACTCATTCGTTGTGATTCTTGATTAGAGAGATACCTAGGGTTCGTACGTCCAGCCGTTTCTTCTTGCCCAGCGTAAAACTTCGTCGGCGGTTTGTTCAGGCGTTTTATCTTTTGTATACGCGGTGTATTTGGCGAGGTCGTAATTCGAGTGGTGGTGTATGAAATGCTCGTTCACCAACCATTGCTCCTCTGTAGCGTAGGTGTTGCGTTCATGCAGGATATGAATGGATTCTTCCGGGTCGGGAGAGGGCAGGAGCAAAACAACATTTGGATAAGGGGCAAAAAGTGAGCGTACCTGCTCGAAGAGTACATCATCTTCATAGACGGTCTGACTTCCCCCAAAATCGAAGATACATTCCCTGAAATCCTCAAGCAATCTTTTGACCGCGTATGCCTCAAAGGGCTTCCAGTAGTGGTAAAGACCCCAAAAGCCCCCCACTATGAACTCTTCCCTGGCAGTATGACTATCGTACCCGATCTCTTCGAAATATTTCCAGCGCAACAGGTCCATGGAACGGTGAGGCAACATGGTTCTTACATAGAGCAATTCGGCGATCGTTGATTTGCCGGAACCGATCGGACCGATAATGAATATCTCTGAGTTCATATCATGTACCAGGGATCATAACGGATAAATCCGTTCTTGTTTAGCGGCTAAAGCAGGAAAACGGCATATTTGGCAGTCAAGTCGCTAGAAAGCCACCTAGCACCATCTGTGCTAGCCGTACCTGTAGGCGTCACGATGGTAAAACCGAATGCGACCATCACAGATAGGACAAATTCTCTGAACGCTAAACAAGTACATAAATCCTGTTGTAAGACAATTGTATCGTGAATGTAATGCCGTTATCAAAGGATTTCATTGGTGTAAAATAGGATAAGAACGCGCAAGCCAGCCTGTCCAGAAACTTTGTCTAGGGCAATACCAGTTCCGGGAGGTTTTTCATGTCCATCACAAAAATACGCACATTGGAGTACATCGAACAGGAGTGGGGGACATATGTCAAACGCTTCCAGCGACTGCCCCAAGCGGAGCAGGTGAAACGCGTCACCGAACAGGGATATGAGCAGTTCCGCGACATGCTGGCTCACATCCTTGCCTGGTGGGACGAAGGCATGGATATCATCCTCGCTGTCGCGCAGGATCGTCCGTTCGAGCGCAAAAAATACGACTTCGATGCCTTCAATGCGGAGGCTGTTGCGAAATACAAGAGTTGGGACGAAGCCGAGTTCATGTCTCGGTTTGAGAAAACGCGCCAGAAAATGGAAGCAGACCTGAAGTCCATGAACGAAGCGGCGTTCGAGAACCGCCGCATCCAGGCCTGGCTGCACGCGGTCATCTATCATCACGCACGCGAACATCTCGTTGCGTTGGGTCGTTTCCTCGTCATCGACATGCTCGAAAACGATTGGGCAACGTACGTCGAAAACTTCAACCGTCTTGATGATGAAAAGAAGAAGGAATTTTTATCAGGGCAGGGGTTCGAGAATTTTCACGACCTGCTTGCGCATATCGTCGGCTGGTGGGAGGAGGGCGCGCGCATCATCTCTGGCATCATGGATAGCCCGGCATTTACCTGGGAGAACCCCGAAGCCGATGCATTCAATATCGAGTTGGTGAAAAAATATGCAACATGGTCAGACGATGACCTGTTCAGGCATTATGAATCGGTGCGGCTGGCGATGATCGAACTGACCGCAGACCTGCCAGACGATGCATTTCTGAACAGCGATATCGAAGGCTGGCTCAGGGATGATGTGGTGGGACATTACGATGAACATCCCATCCCCGCCTGATGTTCCGCTTCACGCTTAACTGAAAGTTGATTCGCTACAATGAACATAAACCACACTGTATACCTTTCCCTCGGCACGAACCTCGGCGACCGCGCCGCCAATTTGAAACAGGCGGTCAGGTCTCTGCCCCCGCAAATGAGGGTGAAGAAAAAATCGGAGGTGTATGAAACACCGCCCTGGGGATACACTGAACAGGAGGCATTCCTCAACCAGGTGGTAATGGTAACAACCTACCTCGAACCGGAACCGTTGCTCAAACATCTCAAGCGGCTGGAAGTGGCATTGGGACGAAAGGCAACCTTTCGTTACGGTCCGCGTTTGATAGATATGGATATCCTCTTTTTCGATGACCTGGTAATCGAATCTCCCTCGCTTGTCATCCCGCACCCGAATATGCACGAACGCGGATTCGTGCTACTGCCCATGATGGACATCGCGCCCGACCACATGCATCCTGTTACAAAAAAAAGCATCCGTGAAATGATCGCGCTCTGCAATACGGAGGGAGTTGTGCCCTACGTGAAAAATACCAAATAGCAGAGGGTATAATCACAACATACTATTCGGAGGAAAAACCATGACCGAGATCAAACCCCTGAACTGGGTGCCCAAACCTGGCGTTGGCTTGTCTGTTGTTCGCCGCGGCGACGGCGGCATGACATTGACGTTCACAGACCTTTCGGATGCCACGATCAATGACTGGCGCGAGTTTGCCATGGAACACCTGCTCGGCTTGTCGGGTCGCACGCGCAATTTGTATGATTTGCGCGCAGTGAAAGAGATTCCCGAAAAGGCGATCAAAATGGCAGTGGAGGCGAACAGCGACCCCTCGGCACGCAACATCCGCGTGGCTGTTGTAGTGGCAACAGAGAGCGTGGCAAGTGGGATTCGCGATGTGGCATCGCTTGCACTGGCAGGCACTGCATCAGCCATGAAGATCTTCACCGACATCAACGAAGCCGAAGCCTGGCTCGCGCGTCCTTTGGATCAGATACCGTAGCAACCTTCTTGTCATTGCGAGAAGCGAACGATAGTGAGTGACGAAGCAATCTCCCCATCGTGTAGGAGATTGATTTGGGCGAAAGTGCATCGCTCTCGCAATGCCAAATTTTTTATGAATCCCCTTCAGATTAACAAACAAACATTCAATTGGGGTTCCCGCACGTATGTGATGGGCATCCTCAACATTACGCCTGATTCATTTTCGGGCGATGGACTCATGGCGCGTGGTGACAGGGGCGAACGATCTGTGCGGCTGGCGGAACACTTCATCAAACACGGCGCCGACATCCTCGATATAGGCGGCGAATCGACACGGCCCGGCTCGCAAACGGTCAATGCGGATGAAGAGATGGAACGCGTCATTCCTGCCATTCAGGCCATCTCGGAACAATTACCTGAGGCGATCATTTCGATCGATACATACAAATCGAAAGTTGCAGAAGAAGCGTTCAAAGCGGGCGCACATATTCTCAACGACGTGTGGGCGCTTCGCGCGGACCCCGAACTTGCCTCTGTTGCGAAAGCATTTAATGCCCCTGTGATATTGATGCACAACCGTAGCAACCCCGCCAGCGTGGAAGTGCGCGAACAGTTAGGGAACGCGTATATCGGATCGGAATACGACGACCTGCTCAAAGATGTGAAACGTGAATTACTCGTCAGCGTGGAGATCGCGAAAAAGGCTGGGATCGATGAGTCGCATATTATCCTGGACCCAGGCATCGGTTTTGGGAAGACGCGTGAGCACAACCTTGAACTGATCAACAGACTTGATGAGATAGGCGCATTGAGGTATCCCGTCCTGTTGGGTCCATCCAGAAAATCATTTATCGGCTTTACACTCGACCTGCCTGTGGACGAAAGAGTCGATGGCACAGCAGCAACCATCGCAGTGGGAATCACGCGCGGCGCAGACATCATCCGCGTGCATGATGTAAAAGAGATGAGTCGTGTCGCAAAGATGACGGATGCCATCGTGAGGCAGTAATGTTTGGTGATTACGGAAAAGATTTATTGCGCACAGGCATCATCGAGGCGAAGGCGGGACATAAGGAAAGCGCTCGGCGGTATCTCGACCGCGCGGTGTACATGAGCCGTGACCACGATGTGATGGCAGAAGCATGGTATTGGCTGAGCCAGGTTGTGGATGATGACGGGGAGAAACGCAAAGCCATAGAGAATTGTCTGGCGCATGACCTGCAACATGCGCGTGCGCGCAAGATGCTTGCCATCCTTGACGGAAAACTCAAAGAGGACGAGATCATCAATCCCGATCAACTTCCACAAGCGCCCGAGGGACTGCGCGCCGCGGATGCCGACCGTTTTATGTGCCCCAAATGCGGCGGGCGGATGAGCTTTGCGCCCGACGGTCAGTCTTTGGTGTGCGATTACTGCACGCGCACACATGCAATGGGATTCGCCTCCCAGCCTGCAGTCGAAAAGGACTTTGTCACTGCGATGGCAACCGCACGCGGACACGGCAAACCGCTCAACGAACAGGTCTTCCATTGTGATGGCTGTGGTTCGGAGTTCATCCTTCCGCCAAAACAGATTTCGACGAATTGCATTTACTGCGACTCGCCGCACGTGGTCAATTGGGAAAACACAAAAGACCTGCTTGCGCCAGATGCGGTTCTGCCGCATCAATTTGGTAAACGGCAGGCGGTCAAACATCTGGTCAATTGGGTGGAGGAGAAAAAGATCCAGCCCGAAAAAAGAGTCGAAATGCCGCGCGGACTTTACCTCCCGTTGTGGACGTTCGATATCGGCGGTGTGATCGATTACACAGGTGAAGTGGTTGAAAATGCTGACGATGGGAATGTGATCACTTTATTGGGATCCAGGAACCAGCATCGGGCAAGGAAACGGGTCTCGGACTCGTATCCTGTGCTTGTGGATGACCTGCCGATTCCCGCCTCCCGTAAACTGTCTTCTGTTTTTCTGAGACTCATCCCCACCTTTGAGTTGAGGTCTGTCAAGCCATATGATCCGCGCTTCCTGGCAGACTGGCCCGCCGAGGTGTATGACATCCCGATGGCAGAAGCGTCGCTCGATGCGCGCGGGCAGGCGTATGCGAGGTACAAAGAGGAACTGCCGTATAAACTTGGTTCGATGAGATTGGTCCATTCGTCCTCTTCGAAGATGGCGATCGAGTCGTTCAAACTGGTCCTGTTGCCGGTGTGGATGACTGAACTGCTCTTCGATGGTCGTGAGCATCTGGTGCTCATCAACGGACAGAACGGTGTCGTTGCAAGCGACCTGCCCGATAAAAAGGAGAAGGCTGGCGGCTTGTTGGAATTTTTGTCCGATCTGTTGGATGAATGATCCGCTGGTTGAGTAGTTCCAAGCGTTCGTTGCGAAGGATGTATCGAAACCAGCAGATATCTGAGGTGCTTTACTGATCGCTGGAATGGAACACAAATAGAAATGCAAAAATTCGGGGTGTTCTATTAATTTTCTACATGTTGTTAACAGTTTTCTTGCATTGGACAGGTAAGATGGGGACATTGAAAATATAAATACAAGTCATTGGGAGAAGGGTCGAAGACCCTTCTCCCAATGACAGTAAAGCAAGGAGACTCTTATGGGCAAAATCATTGGCATTGACCTGGGCACAACCAACTCTGTCGTCTCTGTGATGGAAGGCGGACAGCCGACCGTCATATCGACCGCGGAGGGCGGTAGACTCTGCCCCTCGGTTGTAGCCTTCAATAAAAACGGAGAACGACTCGTTGGTCAGACGGCGAAGCGTCAGGCAGTCGTCAACTCCGAGAATACGGTTTACTCCATCAAACGCTTCATCGGTCGTCACTTCGAAGAGACCGAGGTCGAACGCAAGATGGTTTCCTTTAATGTTGTCAAGGGACCATCTGATGATGTGCGCGTGAAGATTCCCGTTACGAACCGCGAATATTCCCCGCAGGAGATCAGCGCGATGGTGCTGGGCAAGCTGAAGACCGATGCGGAGGCGTATCTGGGGCAGGCTGTCACGCAGGCAGTCATCACTGTCCCCGCGTATTTCAATGACAGCCAGAGACAAGCCACAAAGGACGCCGGCAAGATCGCAGGTCTCGAAGTGATGCGCATCATCAACGAGCCGACTGCATCAGCGCTGGCTTATGGTCTGGATAAAAAGAAGGATGAGACCATTCTGGTCTTCGACCTTGGCGGTGGTACGTTCGACGTGTCGATCCTGGAAGTTGGCGAAGGCGTGATCGAAGTCAAATCCACGAACGGTGACACGCACCTAGGCGGCGATGACTGGGATCAGAAGATCGTCAACTGGGCGGCGGACGAGTTCAAGAAGGATCAGGGCATCGACCTGCGCAACGACCGCCCCGCTCTACAGCGTTTGCGTGAAGCCGCGGAGAAAGCCAAGATCGAACTCTCGACCGTCATGGAAACAGAGATCAACCTGCCCTATATCACCGCCGATGCCACGGGACCGAAACACCTGCAATTGAAACTCACACGCTCGAAGTTCGAGCAAATGACCGAAGACCTGCTGGAGCGATGCCGCAAACCATTCGAAGCCGCGTTGAAAGACGCCGGCATGGACGCAAGCAAACTCCACGAAGTGGTTCTGGTTGGCGGCTCGACGCGTATGCCGATGGTCTCGGACTTGGTCCGCAAGTTGACACAAAAGGAACCGAACAAAGGCGTGAACCCGGATGAAGTGGTCGCGGTCGGCGCTGCGATCCAGGGCGGTGTATTGGGTGGCGAAGTGAAGGACATTCTTCTGCTCGATGTCACCCCGCTTTCGTTGGGTGTGGAAACGCTCGGAAGTGTAATGACCAAGATGATCGAGCGGAATACAACCATCCCTGTAAGAAAGACCGAGACATATTCCACCGCAGCAGACAACCAGACAGCGGTAGACATCCACGTTCTGCAGGGTGAACGCTCAATGGCGTCAGACAACATGTCGCTTGGACGCTTCCGGCTTGATGGCATCCCGCCTGCGCCGCGCGGCGTCCCGCAGGTGGAGGTGACGTTCGACATCGACGCCAACGGCATTTTGAACGTGACTGCAAAAGACAAAGCCACAGGCAAGGAGCAGAAGGTCACGATCACCGCCTCCACGAACCTGAACAAGGATGACATCGACCGCATGGTGCAGGAATCCAAGGCGCATGAAGCGGAAGACAAGAAACGCCGCGAGTTGATCGATGCGAAGAACACAGCCGATAGTCTCGTCTACCAAACCGAGAAAGCATTGCGTGACCTGGGTGACAAGGTTCCATCTGCGGAACGCGGCGAGATCGAAAGCAAGATCAGTGACCTCAAATCTGCCGCGCAGAGCGATGACCTGAGCCGCATTCAACAGTCGAGCGAACAGGTGCAACAGGCGTTCCATGCCCTGAGCCAGCAGCTCTACGCGCAGGGACAGCCGCAACCTGAAGCCCCAGGCGGACCATCCGCACCGCCGCCGAGCGATGGCGATGTGATCGATGGGGAAGTGAAAGAGTAAGAAAGCAGACCTCCGAGTTCTTGAAGAACTCGGAGGTCTGCTTTTCACCCCGTCCGTTTTGTTTTGAACGTATACCGTGGGTATTATATAATTGCCATATCGTTTTTCGTTCATCACAAGGGCAGGCAGTTATGGCAGAGACTAAATTCAAATACGATGTTTTCATTTCATACAGTTCCGCAAACAAGGATTGGGTGCGGAAGACCTTCGTTCCCGCTCTCGAAAAGGCGGGATTGAAAGTCTGCGATTATCACCGCGACTTCGATGTCGGTGCCCCCATTGTGAAAGAAATGGAACGTGTTGTTCTTGAAAGCCGCAAAACCGTTTTGGTTCTCAGTCCTGCATATCTCAAAAGCGATTGGACGGAATTCGAGAATTTAATGCTTCAGACTCTTGATGCTGCGAATCAGCAACGTCATTTGCTGCCCGTGGTTATTGAAAAATGTGAGTTGCCTTTACGCTTCAAATATTTGGTAGCACCACACTAAAGCGTGGATGGGCATAAACCTTGCGGAAAACGGGGTTCATTGGCAAACTCTTGCGATTACCACATCACGCGAGAAGCCAATGAACCCACACGAGCTATTCTGCCCGAATATGGATTGTCCGGCA
>DATDAG010000254.1:0-10567 GCA_036525495.1 Anaerolineales bacterium | reverse complement strand
TAACATGTAGGGGCGACGCACATCGTACTCGAAGGGTATGCGTCGCCTCTACAGAAAATTTATTTCGTTGCCAGAATTCCGCCAACGACCTTGGTCATGACCAGTTTGCCGTCGCGTTCGAACCATCGTGTAGCCACTTCGGTGATCTTGCCGATCAATGCCTCGTACTCATCCTTGCCGTTGAACATGGACGTCCACAGTTTGCGGTCTTCGCTCAGGGACGCGCGGACGTATTCGATGAACGGCGCGACCTCAGGGAAGGTGAGGTGGTTCTCAAATTTATGCAACTCTGTTTTGGCGAATATCCCATCGATGGTGTTGAAGATGTCACCTTTGAAGCGGGATGAACCTGGCATGGGCGGGATGGTCGCGCTGGTGGCTTCCTTGATGATCTCGTAGAACATCTGCTTGTTCTTGGGTAACGGACCGGAGACGAAAAGCCGTCCGCCAGATTTTAGGACGCGGTGTGCCTCACCAAATGTAAAGTCCAGGTCTGATGCGTAGTAGATGGCGAAGGCGCTGGTGCAAAGATCGAAAGTATTGTCTGCAAAGTTGAACGGTTTGTTGAAGTCCAGGAATTGAAAGTCGATGTTCGAGCCGCGCTCCTTATTCTTTGCACGGGCTTTGTCCAGCAGTTCCTCCGAGAAGTCGCCGCCAATGATTTTTGCCTGTCCCTTTGTGTAATCGTCGAATAAAAATGAGAGTTTGCCCGCGCCGCAACCGACATCGAGAATATTCATGCCAGCCTGGGGCTGCAGCAATTCATTTGTCCAAACGTCAATGTTGGCGGAGCCGTATTTTTCGTGAATGTCGATGCGGGTAAGCAAGTCCTTGCTGGTTTCCTGATAGTTGATTTCCATATGTTCTCCTTGATTATTGTAAAAATTATACCAAAAATTCTCCAAAATTCAATTGCTGAATTTTGGAGAGACAAAAATATCGCCGGGATTTCCCGGCGATATTTTTACTTGTCCGTTATGGCCAGGACTTCTTCCTGGATTGCCCGACATGCCGCCGGCAGGCGGGCTTGGACGCTTTGGCTCAAACTTGTCCCGGGATTGACCTTTTCTGCCTCAATGCCAATCAAACGGATTGTGACCCGGTCTATTTTTCCGATAAGGCGTCCCATCTCGAGCGTTTCTGCAACGCCCCAACCATGCGCGGATTTTGCATCCAGTGTGAATGTGGAAAGATCTTTTTCATCAAGACGGTGGATCGTCCCGGCTGAGGCATGGCTCTGGATTGCATCGACCATGATCGCGGCATCGGCATCTTCCATTGCATCAAGCAGACTAAGCCCCGGCAATTCAAACGACTCAATTCGAACCCCATGTCTGTTTGCCGTTTCAGGAAACTTGTCCCGCCACTGACGGACAGCCTCCAGCCCCGCGGCGTCGTCGCCGCGCAGGCTTTGCCCGATGCCGATCACAACAACACGCGTCATCTTTCATCCACTTTCAACTTCAAGAAATGCGTCGCGCAGGATATGCAGGGGTCGTAGGCGCGTACCAGGTGTTCGGCTGTGAGGGTTGCCTCCGCTTCTGGCATGGTGATGATCTTTGGGGCGAGTTCGAACAGGTCGGCTTCGATGCGCGGCAGGTTCTGCGCGGTGGGCGGCGTGATTTTCGCGGACTGTACCAGCCCGTTCTCGTCAATTCGATAGCGATGGTACAGGAGTCCACGCGGTGCCTCGGTGGCGCTGGTGCCTTCCCCGGCTTTGAGTTTTAACTCGATGCATGAAGGTCCTTTCGGATTGTAGTCATTCACAAGGAGAATGGCTTCTTCGTAAGCCTGTACCAATTCGACCGCCCGCGCGATCAGGGATTTGTATGGATTTTTGAGAGGTAATTTGATATTTGCCTCTTCCATGGATTTTCGCGCAAGAGGAAGCAGTTGTTCATGGTTCAAATTCAGCCGCGCAAGCGGACCAACCAGATAGGTATTGCCGTCAACCGTGTATCCATGCAGTGCGTTGGAGTGCTTGATGTGCTTTTCCAGATATCCCTGTTCGTAATCAGCGGTTGAAAGTTTTCGTCCGTTGGAGGACCAGACATCCCCTTCGATCACGGCATATTCGTCAGGGTGGTGAAGTGCGACGAAGTCGTAGTCAATTTCGAGGTCCGGATAGGGAAGCGTGACAGCCCATCGGACACAGTCGAGTGCGGCACCTAATCCCCATTCCAGGTCTGGGAGGAGCGCTCTCATTTGGGCAACATCGGGCCAACTGTAAAACCCGCCTACACATGCGTTTACAGGATGGACAGAGCGTCCACCAATGGTTTTCAAGAGGTCGTTGCCGATCTTCTTCAGCCTCAGCGCGCTCTTGACAACCTCAGGCGCGACCGCGGCAAGCTCTAGTGCGGATTCCTTGCCGAGCAGGTCGGGAGCCTGCAACATGTAAATGTGTAGCGCGTGGCTTTCGATATATTCGCCGCAGTACATTAACCGCCGGAGCGCGCGTACTTCGGGTGTAACCTTGACCCCAAGCGCATTTTCGAGCGCATAAACGGAACTCATCTGGTAGGCAACCGGGCAGATTCCGCAGATGCGAGCGGTGATGTCGGGGACTTCCTGCAGGAATCGATTCTTCAGGAAACCCTCGAAGAAGCGCGGCGGTTCGTAGATGTCGAGCCGAATTTCAACCGCCTTGCCATTTTCCAGCCCGATGTAGAGACCGCCTTCGCCTTCCACGCGTGCAAGAGCGGGAACGTTGATACTTTTCATTTTGTCACCTTATCTTCTAAAATCGAATCTGCCGCCTCCTGGAAAAGCGGCGCATACCCACTGATGCCGCGGAACAAGCGCGCCGTTTCGCCCGGCTGACGTTCCAGTTTTTTCAGGATGGTTATAAGTGAACTCGTGTTTGTTTCACGGGCAGGACCGAAACAGCCGTAACAGCCACGTCCCATTACCGGGCAGATCGCGTTGCAGCCTGCCTGCGTGGCAGGACCCAGGCAGGGAATGCCCTTGTCAACCAGCACACACACGGTGACGCGTTGTTTACATTCCAGACAGACAGAGTAGGGAGGGATGTTCGGTTTTCGATTGTTCAATAGAGCCACTATGATTTCCAGAACCTGTTTCTTGTTGACCGGGCAACCCCATAGTTCCAGGTCGACCGGGATATGCTCGGAAATGGGTGTGGAGGTCTCAAGGTAATGCAGATATTCCGGGTGTGGATAGACCACATTTGCAAAATCTTCTACATTTGCAAAATTCCGGAGCGCCTGGACGCCTCCAGCGGTCGCGCAGGTGCCGAGCGCGATCACTGTTTTGGCTTGCGCGCGGACTTCCTTGATCCTTTCGATTTCGTGCGGGGTCGTTACAGAGCCTTCGACCAGCGCAATATCGTACGGTCCTGGTTTTTGCGCGCGAGTTGCTTCCAGAAAATAGGCGATATCTATGGCTTCGGCAAGGTCAAGAAGTTCGTCCTCCATGTTCAGGATCGAAAGCTGACAGCCATCGCAGGATGAAAATTTATAGACAGCCACACTTGGTTTCTTGTTTCTCATTAAAACTCCTCGATGTTAAAGAACGATTGCAGGTCATCGAACCGGAATACGGGTCCTTCCCGGCAAATGAAATAAGGACCTATCTGACAGTGCCCGCAGGAACCCTGGCCGCACTTCATATTTCTTTCCAGAGAGACGTAGATACTCTCCTCAGGGACGCGGCGCGCCATCGCCTCGAAGATCACAAAACGGATCATGATCTCCGGTCCGCAGGTGAGAACGGCGGTTTTTCGAGGATCGATCCGGAAGTGGTAGAACCACATGGGGACCACGCCCACCCGTCCGTTCCAGTTCGTGTCGCCGCGGTCAACCGTGATTTCCACGTCAATCTGCGCCTTTCGCCACTCGTCATACTCGTGCGGGAACATCAAGTCGCTGGATGTGCGCGCGCCATAAAGCAGTGTGACCTTTCCGTATTTTTCCCGGTTGCGAACTATGTGATAGATAGCCGGGCGGAGTGGCGGGAGCCCGATACCTCCGCAGGCGATGAACACATCCTTGCCTTCTATCTCTTGCATGGGCCAATGCGTTCCAAACGGTCCGCGCAGACCGACCACATCCCCAACTTTCAAGCGGCTGACGGCACGTGTTACGTTGCCGACGAACCGGATGGTGTGCCCCAGTTTTTCATGGTCTTGCGGATCAGAACTGATGGAAATGGCAGATTCGCCGAAGCCTGGAAGATAAAGCATGTTGACTTGTCCGGGCTCGAAGCGAAACGCATGTTGCTCTGCCGGATTGACGAATCGGAGCCAGTACGTAGAAATGCCCTCTGCTTCCGGGGTGATGGCTGTTACCTCAGCCCACTGGGGGTCGAGCAAAATCCCGGATTGCAGTGTAGTTGTTTGTACAGGGACATTGGATATTGTCATTGTGAGACTTCCTTTCGCAGAGTTGCGATTTCTTCGGTCAGGTCAATTTCCGCCGGACACCAGGTAATGCACCTGCCGCATCCCGTACAGCCAAATGTGCCAAATTGCTGTTTCCATGTCCCGAGTTTATGGGATAACCATTGCCTGTATCGCGAATAGATCGTGGGGCGCGTATTCCCACCGGCTTGGTAGGAATATCCCGGATTGAAACAGGAGTCCCAGACGCGTTCGCGTCGCGTGGATTTGCCGTCCAAACTCATTTCATCTACCACATCCCAGCAGAAACAGGTCGGGCAAACCAGTGTGCAGTTCGTGCAACTAAGGCATCGCTTCCCGATCTCGTTCCAATAGGGATGGTCAAGATTATCGAGCATGAGTTGAGGGAGATCTGCGGTGTCGAGTTTGCGCCTCATTTGTTGCTTGGCATTCACGAGTTTTTGCTCGACGTTCGTCAGGACGTACCCGCTCGCGTTTTCAAACGGGATGCCAGCCAGCAGTCTGCGTGCCAGTTCGGAGCCAATTGCCAGGACGAAAAGATTGTCAAGTTCTGTAATATTTAGGTCAAATCCCTGTTTGACTTGCGGTCCCGTGTTCATGGAAACACAAAAACAGGTCTCAGCAGGATGGGTGCAATCCACCGAGATGGTGAAAACGCGCCCTCGTCGGGCGTGGTAGATCGGGTCGGTAAAATCCTCCCGCATGAATATGCCGTCCTGGATCTGGATCGAGGCGAGTTCACAAGCGCGCACGCCGATGAACGCGTACTTGGCGGTATCTGGCTGACCTGTTGTGGTTTCCCAGCCATGTCCATTTTTTCGCAACGCAAATAGTTCTGCGCGCGGGGGGAACAGGAACTGTTTCCAGGAATGGGCGCCCGGAATGGTGTCGAAGTAGCGGGAATGGCGGTCTTGAAACAATCGAAACCGCCCGGGTTTTTGTTCGGTGGTGTATCCGCGCGGCAGGTCTTCCAGTATTTCGATGGTTTCATAAACAAGTGTTTCGTTCTTAACCCGCGGACCAATGGTGAGATAACCGGCCTCCTTTAAACGGGAAAGGATCAGATCGAAGACCGGTTTCTGGATCGTGATGGTGCTCCCAACTTCCGGGAGAGTTTCATTTAGCATTTATGCCTCCGGTGATTCGAACATGTCAATTAATTGCAAACGAGAAACCAGCAAGCGGCTGGATACGATGTTCAAAAGACGGCGCATTACGATATATCCAAAGTCATGGTCTGCCTCACATGTGTCACGTAATTTTGCTGAATCTATCCCAACGACCACCCCATCGATGACAGCCGCTGCCCCTGCGGTTCTTTGGTGGCTGGAGGGCGTCACACTTGACCAGCCAAACACATCCAGCGGCTCCGCGGTGTAGATGCGGACCTTGCCGCGGTGGGGGATGAAGATATCCAGGCCCACGCGCCCCTCTATTACAATATAAACGTAATCTTCCTTGCCGCCTTCCCTGAACAGGATTTCCCCAGCCTTGACTTGCCTCAGGTGCGCCATCTCAGTCATCTTTTGCAGATGTTCCGGGGAAAGCGCCTGAAACCACGGAATTTTTCCGAGTACTTCTATTACATTTTCGTGATCTTCCATTTGAGCTCCTGGTTTGTCGAGTAGATATTCTTTATTCTAATTGTACTATTTTTCACAAATAGGAGTAGTGCGCTATGTCCTTCCTGTATATGACGGTTGTCATGCTGTCTGACATCTTCTTAATATGCTAAAATGCGGAGCAGTTCCATGGAGACATGTTATGAAGAAAATCATTCAGGCGGTAAAAGGCACACGCGAGTTTTATCCTGAACAGATGTTTTTGCGCAACTTCATCTTTGAAAAAGTGCGAGATGCATCGCGGGCATTTGGATATCAGGAATGGGACGGCCCGTTCATCGAGACCATTGACCTGTACGCGGCAAAATCGGGCGAGGAACTTGTCAAGAAGCAGTCGTTCACGTTCGAGGATCGCGGCGGGGAACTGGTTACGCTTCGTCCCGAACTGACACCGTCTCTGGCGCGCATGATCGCAGCGAAACAGGGTGAATTGAATTTCCCTGTACGATGGTGGTCTTTCGGTCCGTTTTGGAGGTATGAGTCGCCGCAAAAGGGACGGACGCGCGAATTCTTTCAATGGAATATTGACATGCTGGGAGTCAATTCGCCAGAAGCGGACGCGGAACTGATCGCAGTCGGAGCAGAATTTCTCCGCTCGGTCGGGCTCAGCCCGGAGCGGGCTCTCATCTACGTGAATAACCGTCGCCTGATGGACTCTGAATTCGACGCGCTTGACATTTCCAAGGAGAAGCGACTCGATGTTTCGAATTTGGTGGACCGTCGCACGAAAATGGAACCCGCCAAATGGGACGCATACGCGCTCGAACTAGGACTGACACAATCCCAGCTCGATGGCTTGAAGGATATTCTTGGCAACTTTAAGTTGTGGAAGAAAAGCGACGAGTTGACCCGTCTCTTTGCCGCGCTGGAAGTGCTGGGTGTGAAGGAATACGTAAAGTTCGACCCAAACATCATGCGTGGGTTGTTGTATTACACCGGCACGGTCTTCGAAGCGTTTGACACAAGCGGCTCATTGAAACGCGCCATCTTCGGCGGCGGGCGTTACGACAGTCTGCTTGCCGATGTTGGCGGACAGCCTCTTTCAGGAGTCGGTTTTGCGATGGGGGATGTGGTGATCGGGATCATCCTGCAGGAGGCGAGTCTTGTCCCTGAATTCGAGCCCAGCCCCGCGCAGGTATTGGTCACGCTATTTGATGAGAAGCTATGGCTGGAATCATATAACCTTGCGGCAGAAATACGCAATGCGGGGTTGAATGTGATGGTCTTCCCGGAACCCGTCAAATTGCAGAAACAATTCAAGTTCGCGGATAAGATGAAGATAAAAGCCGCGCTCGTGTTGGGTCCAGACGAAGCCGGGAAGGGCAAGGTTGTTGTCAAAGACTTGTCGAAGGGCGAGCAGGTTCAAGTCACGCGTGAGGCGATTGTGGACGAGATCAGAAAAATCCTACGAGCAGCGTGACTCTTCAACCCGTCACAGCGGAGACTTGGAGGGCGTTAATCAAACTGGCAGTGCGTGATGACCAAAAGGGTTTCGTAGCATCCAATTTGTATTCGATTGCTGAATCCCAATTTGGATTTGAGGATGAAGGTCACTGGGATTATTATCCGTTCGGAGCCTATGTGGGGGACGAGCCGGTTGGCTTCGTAATGTATTGTTTCAATTTAAACCATTCTCGTTTTCAAGCGTTCGTCATGCGATTGATGCTGGATGAACGCTTCCAGGGAAAAGGATATGGGCGGGACATCATGGAACAGGTTTTGGATGTGTTTCGCACGAACGAACAGATCAAAAACGTCGGTATCAGCTACGAGCCGCATAATTAAGGCGCTCGAAAACTGTATGTTCGCCTCGGCTTTATGGAACCCGGCGAGATGCTTGAAGGCGAGACGCTGGCAGTATTGAACCTGCGCTGATTTATGGTAAAATTTCGTCCGCTTCCCCACTAGTTCATCGGGGCGGGCACACATGGAGCCTGTAGCTCAACGGCAGAGCGCCACACTGTGGCTGTGGATGTTGTGGGTTCGAAACCCATCAGGCTCCCTAAAACACCCTCTTTGCGAGGGTGTTTTTATTTGTTGGTTCGTCCCAATGGGGATGCTTCGCGAAAACCTATCAGGCTCCCCTGTGAAACAGACTTCCGAAGTCTTCAAGACTTTGGAAGTCTGTGTATAACCTGTTGACCTTTTGAAAACCAAATGGATCCTGGTGCGTTGTAATCGTATCCCTCGCCGAAAATGAGATGGGCTGTACCTCGTTCATCAATATCTAGCTCAAGGTAATCGCCGAACGGGAAACGAAAACCGTCAGTGAACATAGTTGAATTTGGTGATAGGGGAAGCTGAAACTGACCAATGGGCATCTTGAATTTCGATGTACAATTGATACATGTCTCAGACCATCAAAGTCCTTTTTCTCGCCGCAGAGGCGGAACCTTTTGTAAAAGTCGGCGGGCTGGGCGATGTGGCAGGAACCCTGCCTCGTGCCTTGCGAGCGCTTTCCACTGATGAAGTAACCATTGATGTTCGGCTTGTCCTTCCGTATCACTCGGTTGTTCGCGAGGAATCGCTCAAGCCGCTGGGAATATATTCGATCCCGCGTGGCAAGACCGGGATCCAGGTGGAAGCGTATGAAGGTATGTTGAACGGCATGCCCGTCTACTTCATCAATGGCGATCCAATACGCGCCAGTGGCTCCGTCTATTCATCCAACAACAAACTCGATTCTGAAAAATACATCTTCTTTTCTTTAGCCGCACTCGAATTGCCGCGCCAGATCAATTGGAGTCCGAGCGTCATTCACTGCAACGACTGGCACACCGCGCCCGCGGCGTATGGCAACCTCGTAAAACGCTGGGAGGACAAAAAGAATCGCGTTGCCTCATTGATCACAATTCATAACCTGCCGTTCCTCGGACCTGATGTAGAAGAAATTTTCGAAAGTTATGGTCTGCCTCTTGCCAACACAGACCTGCCTGACTGGGCGCGCGTCAAGCCGATGCCGCTCGGGCTTTGGGCTTCAGATGCGATCGTTGCCGTCTCGCCAACCTATGCCGATGAAATCCTGCACGAGGAATTCGGTAGCGGCCTGCAGGACTTCCTCAGGAACCGGGCTGACTCTTTGCACGGCATCCTCAACGGATTAGACACCACTTCATTCGACCCGCAAACTGATCCTGTGATAACAAACCAATTCAACACTGACAATCTTCACGCGCGCAAGGGGAACAAATCCGCTTTGCAGGAGAAGCTGGGACTTCCCATATCGCCTGACGTGCCGGTGCTTGGCATGGTCTCCCGCATGGACGAAGCCAAAGGCATTGACATTGTGCTCAAAGGATTGCGCATGTTGCGCAAAATGGACTGGCAATTGGTTATGCTCGGCGCGGGCAACCCAAAACTTGAAGACGCCGCCAGGAAGTTACAGGAACTCTTGCCAGACCGCGTCCGAGTAGAGACTCGTTTCGACGCCAAACTCGCGCGCCAGATCTACGCGGGAAGCGATATCTTCCTCATGCCCTCGCGCTACGAACCGTGTGGCATCTCGCAAATGATCGCCATGCGATACGGAAGCGTCCCACTGGTGCGCGCGGTAGGCGGGCTGCACGATACAGTCACGGACAGCGAAACGGGTTTTGTGTTCGTTGATAAAAAAGTCAAATCGTTCAATGATACATTACGGCGCGCATTGAAGTTGTATCCATACCACTCGCGTTGGGCAGATTTACAAAAGGCAGGCATGGCGCAGGATTTCTCATGGCAGCGCTCCGCGAAAAAGTATGTTGAACTCTATAAAAAACTCACTGAAAGTCCCACTGTGCCGGTCTCTGGTGAGACATATCCAACACGATCAGCCACGCCATCGCGGAAGATACGCGAGGAGAAAAACGGGAACGGGAAGGTGTAGATGAAAACGCGCGCAGTAATCCTGGCAGGCGGCGAAGGAGCAAGGTTGAGCGTCCTCACAGCCAAGCGGACAAAACCAGCCGTGCCTTTTGCTGGAAAATACCGCATTATTGATTTTCCTCTTTCCAATTGTGTCAACTCGGGAATATTCGATGTCATGATCCTGGCGCAGTATCGCCCGCAATCATTGATCGAGCATGTCGGTTCCGGCGCACCCTGGGACCTGAACCGCGATTTTACCGGCGGCGTCAAGATACTCACCCCCTACAAAGCCCGCAACGATGCAGACTGGTATGCCGGCACGGCAGATGCCGTCCAGCAAAATTTCACCTTTATAAAGCAGAACTTTCCCGACTTTGTGTTAATCCTTTCCGGCGATCACATTTATACAATGGACTACGAACCGATGATCTCCTTTCATATGGACCAACAGGCAGACCTGACCATGGGTGTAATCAAGGTTCCAATTGAAGAAGCATCTCGTTTCGGAATCCTTGCCACAGACAAAAGATATCGAGTTACCTCTTTTCTTGAAAAACCTAAAGACCCGCCCTCAAATCTCGCTAACATGGGAGTTTATCTTTTCAAACGTGACCTGCTCGACAGGATACTGTGGGAAGACCGGCAGGATGAAAATTCCTCCCATGATTTTGGCAAGGACATTATTCCCCGGTTGATAAAATCAAAGGCGCGCGTCTTT